>CALFNI010000035.1 GCA_937902695.1 uncultured Rhodanobacteraceae bacterium | reverse complement strand
TGGCCGAGCGGCCCGGGATCGACGGCGCTGACGTCGATCGTGTCCATGCCCGAGATCGCGATCGGCCCCGCCGCGACGTCGCCGGCGCGCAGCGCGCCGTTGTAGTGGTGCGACACCGCGAGCGCCTCGTCGGTCGACGAGGCGTAGAGCGTCGTGCCGCGCGTCGCCGCGATCAGCCGCGGCGCGAGATCGCGGCGGAACATGTCGGCGTCGATATCCGGCGCCGCGAGCACGACTTCGCGGATGCGCGCGGCGAAGTCGGGGCGCGCGTCGACCGCTTCGATCAACGCGGTTGCGAGCACGCGGTTCCCCATGCTGTGCGCGATCAGGACGACGTTGTCGGCGCCTGAATGGTCGGCGATGTCGAGCAGCAGCGTCTTGAGGTCGAACTGCGCCCAGTCCGCGTTCGTCATGTCGATCGGATACGCGAGGGTTTCGCCGAGCGAGGGCCAGCTGAAGAACATCGGCACGCCGGCGAAATGGATGTCGTAGGCGATCTGCGCGGTGCGGCGCGCGGCGTCCGCGAACGTCACGTTGTAGCCATGCACGAAGACGAGCGCCGTCCTGCCGGGCGCGGCGGCAACGCGCGCGGCGAGATCGCCGACGAACGCGTCGTGCGACGCCGGCTGCACCGCGAGCAGCACGACGTGCCTGGCGGGATCCTCGTGGAACTCGAGGAGGCCCGGCGATTCGAGCTCGCCTTCGCGGTGCGTGTCCGGAATCGATACCTCGCAGGTGCCGTATTCGATCGCGGCGCCGCGTCCGCCGCTGAAACCGACGAGCCCGCCGGTGCCGGCAATGCGCAGCCGATCGGTGGCGTAGAGCACGTCGACGACCTTGTACTTCGCGGGCGGCGGCGGTGCCGCGAGCGCTGCCGTGGGCGGCCGCGCCGCATGGGTGATGTGCACGGGCGGCGGAGGCGCTCCGACCGCATCGGGTACGCTCGCGATCACAGGTGACGCGACGTCGATCGGCTGCACTGGCGGCGGCGGTGGTGGCGGCGGCGGCAGTTCCGCCCCGTGCGGCGGATGTCCCGTCGCGCGCGGCGCCGGCGCGGCGCAGCTTGCGATGAAGGCGATGAGCGCGCACGCGGTCACGATGCGAAGCGCGCGCGATGCGATGCCGAGCCGGTTCGTGGTCACGATGCGTCCCTCGCGCAGTCCCGCCGCGCCGGCGCGAACGCCGGCGCCATGATCCATGGAGGACGATACGCCTCGGCGCGAGCCGCGTATGTCGGCAGGGTTCGCCTGGGCGAATAGGAAAAATCCTACAGCGCGCCGATCATTGCCTTCGACGCGCCGAGGGTGCACTCTGGATGCGCCGAGCCCCGGATCGGACGCCGATCGGCCACAAGAAGAAATCGAATCGGGGGAGGGAACTTCGATGTCGGATCGAAACGGTGCGCCGCCGATGACGCGGCGCGATCTGCTGCGCATGATCGGCGTTAGCGCCGGCAGCGCGGCGATGTACCAGGCGATGACGGCGCTCGGCTTTGCCGCCGAGTCGAAGCGCAACGGTCCGGTCGACCTGTCCGACGCGCCGCGCGGTGCGTCGGTGCTGATCCTCGGCGCGGGCATCGCAGGCATGACGGCGGCGTACGAGCTTCGCAACGCCGGCTACCGGGTGCAGGTGCTCGAATACAACGCGCGTCCCGGCGGTCGCAACTGGTCGCTTCGCGGCGGCGATACCTACACGGAGCTCGGCGGCGCGACGCAGCAGTGCCGCTTCGACAAGGGCCTCTACATCAATCCGGGCCCGTGGCGGCTGCCGCACCACCATCAGCACATCCTGCATTACTGCCGCGAGCTCGGCGTCAAGGTCGAGCCCTTCATCGAGCTCAACCAGAACGCCTACGTGCACTCGTCGCGGGCGTTCGGCGGCAAGCCGATGCGCTATCGCGCCTATCAGTCCGATTTCAACGGCGCGGTCGCCGAGCTCCTCGCCAAATCGGTCAGGGAGCACGGGCTCGACGCGCCGCTGACGAAGGAGGATGGCGAGAAGCTGCTCGCCGCGCTGCAGCTCTTCGGCGCCCTCGACAACGACTATCGCTACGTCGAAAGCGACGGCACCAGCGATCGCCGCGGCTATCTGCGCGATCCCGGCGGCGGCCTTTCCGGAAGGCCGCAGTTCTCCAAGCCGCTGTCGCCCGGCGACGTGTTCCGCTCCGGTCTGTGGGAAACGCCGTGGCTGCACAGCGTCTACGAGTTCCAGGAAACGCTGTTCCAGCCGGTCGGCGGCATGGGCCGCATCGGCGAGGCGTTCGGGCGCGAGCTCGGCACGATCATCCGCTACCGCTCGCGCGTGACGAAGATCGATCAGGACGAGCACGGCGTCACCGCGTATTACGAGGACGCCGGCAAGCCCGGTTCGACCATGAAGGCGCAGGCGGACTGGTGCCTGTGCACGATTCCGCTGTCGATCCTGAGCCAGATCCCGATGAGCGTCGGCAAGCCCATGGCCGATGCGATCGCCGCGGTGCCGTATGCGTCCGCGATCAAGATCGGCCTGCAGTTCAAGCGCCGCTTCTGGGAAGAGGACGAGCAGATCTACGGCGGCATCACGATGACCGATCTGCCGATCCAGCAGATCGGCTACCCGTCGCACGGCTGCTTCGATCGCGGCAAGGGCGTGCTGCTCGGCGCCTACGTATGGGGCCAGTCGGCGTTCGAGCTCACCGCAATGAGCCCCGAGGATCGCGTACGCGCCGCAGTCAGGTACGGGGCACAGATCCATCCGCAGTACGAAGCGGAGTTCGACAACGGCGTCGCCGTCGCGTGGCACCGCTCGCCGTTCACGATGGGCTGCTTCGGCATCTGGTCCGATGCGGCCCGCGAACAGCACTACGACAATCTTTGCGCGATCGACGGCCGCGTCGCGCTCGCCGGCGAGCACGCATCGTTTCTGCCGGCATGGCAGGAAGGCGCGGTGACGTCGGCGCTCGATGCGATCTCGCGCATCCACCGGCGCGCGGTTGCGGGAGGTCACGCATGAAGACGCCATCGATGCTCGCTTTCGCGGCACTCGCCGCCGCGCTCGCGTTCGGCGTATCGACGCGATGCGTGCGCGCCGAGAACGCGAACGATCCGATCCTCGACCACGATGCACTCGCGAGCGCGAGCGGCGAGGAGATCTACAGGCACGTCTGCCAGGGCTGCCACATGTCCGACGGACGCGGCGCGTCCGGCGCGGGCACGTATCCGGCGCTCGCCGCGAACGCGCATCTCGCGTCGGCGCAATTCACCGCCGTCACGGTGGCGCTCGGCCGCCGCAACATGCCGCATTTCGCCGCGCAGACGGATCTCGGGCCGTTCGAGTCGTTCGTCATGCTGCATCTCGACGACCGCCAGATCGCGGCGGTCGTGAACTATGTGCGGAGCCACTTCGGCAATCACTACACCGACGAGGTGACCGCCGCCGACATCGCGGCGCTGCATCGCTGAGCGACCATTGCCGTCGGTGGAAATCGCGCAGCCGCGCGATACGATAGCGTCCGGCGCATGTCCAGACTCGCGTCGGAGCCGACCATTCATGAAAGTTGCTGCGACGAACACCTCGCCGGCGCCCGCCGTCGAGCGCGCTGACGACGGTACCGAGACGAGCCGGATTTTCCGCACGCGACTCCGTGCGTTCTTGTGGGGCCGCTCGCTCGCCGAGTGCATCGAGAGTGGCCGGGACAATATCCTGCAGGTGCGCCTCGTCGCCGCGCTTCTGGTCATCTACGGTCACTCGGTGCTGACCGGCGGCAGTGCCGGTTGGATCGACCTCGCGCATTGGGTCGTCCCCGATCTCTACACGCACGTGCTCGGGCTTTTTACCTTTTTCCTGCTGAGCGGCATCCTCGTGACGCTCTCGTACATCCGGACACCGCATCTCGTGCGCTTCCTGCGCGCCCGTTTCCTGCGAATCTGGCCGGCACTCGCGGTCTGCGCGCTCGTCTGGGCATTCGTGCTCGGTCCGTTGCTGACCGAGGTGCCGCTTGCGACGTACTTCTCGATGCACGGAGCCGACAGTCCCTACGACTACGCCGCTCACATACTTTCGATCTTCCGGATCTCGAACGCGTTGCCGGGCGTGTTCACGCACAACTGGGTGGCAAGTCAGGTCAATACGCCGCTCTGGACGATCGCGGTCGAATCGACGCTGTACCTCTGGGTCGCGGGGGCCGGCGTGCTGCGCCTGCT
>CALFNI010000034.1 GCA_937902695.1 uncultured Rhodanobacteraceae bacterium | reverse complement strand
CGGCGAGAGGAAACCCGACGCCGCCGCGCTCGAAGCGCTGCACCACGAAGCGCACGCCGAGTGCTTCATTGCGAGCTCGGTGAAGAGCGACATCCGCGTCGAGCCGCGTGCATGAACCGGGACTTCGCATTCGCCTGGCGCGACGCGCTCGCGCGTTTGCCGGCCACGGACGGCAAGCGCTTCACCGTCGTCTTCGAGCACGGCCCCCTCGTGCTCGAGCTCTACGCGCCGCGCGGCCACGATCCGCAGACGCCGCACGCGCGCGACGAGCTCTACGTGGTCGTCGCGGGCCGCGGCACGTTCGTCTGCGGCGACGAGCGCAAGATGTTTGGATGCGGCGATGCGCTGTTCGTACCGGCGGGCGCCGTCCATCGCTTCGTCGATTTCAGCGACGATCTCGCCGTCTGGGTGATGTTCTACGGCGTGGAGGGCGGCGAAGTGGCGGCATCCGGCGGCTGAGCGATCCGCGGCGCGCGCCCGCGCAATTCAGCGCCGCGCATGAAGCCGGCGCGTCCAGGTCATCGCGCGGTAAAGATCGATGCGTCAGTTGCGCGGGCGCCGCCTGCCGAACGATGCGATCGCCGCGAGGTACCAGCCGATCATGACGCCCGCGACGGCACCGCAGAACTCGAACACGACGCGCGTGCCGAGGAACGCCGGATCGTAGATGTCGCCGAGCGTCCGCTCGATCACGAACGGCGATTCGAGCCGGACGAGGCTGAGGTGAAAGAGATCCCACGCGTCGATGCCGGCCGCGATGAAGAGCGTCGCTACGAATGCGACGCCGATCTCGGTGCCCTGCTTCCAGCCGACGCGCCGGCCGAGGTGATGGCACAGCGCACAGAGCAGCGCACCGGTCAGGAGCGCGATCGCGCCCGCCTCGAGCGCCCCGGCAACGCCGGGCGACAGCCACGAAAAACCCATGCGGACGGCCCGTCTCCACTTCGGGCAAGCACTCTAGCAGGGCGCCGCCGCGGCTCCCGCGGTCATGGCCGGCAGCCGCGATTCACTCGCCCGGACCCGGCGATCGCCGCTGTCGTCGCTCCCGCAAAAGGCAATGCGAGCGTGCTCAAGCGTTTCCGTGCGGCGGAAAGTGCCAAGGATTGGCACTTGTGACCCACCTCACAGACTGGCCAGGTGCCGTTTTCCACTTGTTCCACACATGGCATACACCTTGCTTTCATCGCTTCGACCCGCACCACGGACCGGATTACCCCTCCATGCTGATCGCTACCGACATCTGCCTCGACGTCGCGGACCTGAAGCGCCCCGCCGACGCGCTGATCGAATGGCGGCAGCGTTACGAAGGCGTCCTGATGGTCGCGTACCTGGACGGCCGCGCGGTCGCCGGCGTATCCGGTCCATGGCCGGTGAACCAGTTTGCGCTGACCTGGTGGGACCGGCCGATGCCGGCGCGCCAGCTCGAGCTTTTCGATTCGCTGGCGGCCGCCCAGCGGCGCGTCGAGGATTGGGCGTGGCGGATGCGCACGATCGGCGTCATCGACCGTCCGCCCGCCAACGATCCGCTGTTGCCGGAAGCGACCGTCTCGATCGCGCCGCGCAGGCAGGCGTCGCTGTTCGATCGGCTGCGCGACGCCATCGCGGGCGAACCCGCGCCGCGTCGCCGGCTCGACCCGCGCGAGCGCATCGACGCGATGCGCTATCCGCCGCTCAACGACGACGACCTGCGCGACGTCCATTTCGGCGCGACGGAATAACCGCGCACTTCGCTACGGGCTCTCGAAGCCGCTCGCGAAGATCGAATCGACCGCGAACTCGTAAGCGCCGATGTCGTAACCCGCGCCTTGCGGGCGGCCACGTCCTTCGATGTCGACGTCCGGCGCGAGATCGCCGCTGCCTGCATCGATGGCGGCAGCGCCCGGCAGCAGGTGCAGATCGAACGGCGGCGCGACGAAGAGCGCGCCGGCCTGGGCGTATTCGAGGTTGTGATCGTCGGTGATGTTGTTGCCGGACAGCTGGAAGTCTTCGGCGAGGTTGTTGCGCACGACGACGTTGTCGCTCGGCGTGCCGTTCTTGTGGTCGGTCACCATGATCCACGGCGGGCCGGGCTCGCCGTCGATGTTGTCGATCACGCTGTTGTTGACGATGCGCGAATCGCGCATGCCGTAGAAGCTGATGCCGTGCCAGTGGTCGGTGATGACGACGTTGTTCTCGACGATCCACTGGTCGAAGAAGCCGTCGAAGCAGCCGATGCCCTGCATCGAGTTCCGCAGCGGATCGTCCGGATCGGTCGAATTGATGAAGAGGTTGCCGCGCAGCACGACGCCGGTGACCTGCCCCGTGCCGACCTGCCCGTCGGCGCCGACGGACCAGCTCTGGAAGCCGTCGTCGTGGTTCGAATCGAAATCGTCGCCGATCTTGTCGTTCATGACCGTGTTGTATTCGAACACGTCGTAATCGCCGAGGCCGCGCAGGCCGTCGGCCGAGAAGCCGTCGATGACGTTGCGGCGGATGCTCGCATTCGCGCCGTCGACGCCGATGCCGAAGCGCACGTTGCGCAGCGTGTTGTCATGCACGCTGATCCTTGCCGCGCCGACGTAGATGCCGCTCGATGCGAGGTTGACCCATTCGTCCGGCCCCCACGACGACGCATCGTCGACGCTGAAGAGCGCGCTGTCGCCGAAGTCGATGTCCCACGTCGGGCCGAAATAATCGTGGTCGCTGATCTCGACCATGTCGATCGAATCGAGCGTCGCCGCGTACGCCGGGCTGATCGAGAGGCCGCGCACGATCCAGTTCTGCGCGGCCTGGATCGTAAGGCTGCGCACGTGCGGCGCTTGTCCGGGCTCGGCGGCGAGCGTGATCGGCGCCACGTTGTACGCGTGCTCGATGAAGAGATCGCCGTGATAGCCGCTGCGCAGCCAGATCGTGTCGCCCGCGTGGACGGGCGCGCCCGCGTTTACGGTGACGAGCTGCATGCCGTCCTCGTACGGGTAATCCGGCCAGTCCTGCGTTTCGATCAGGGCGTCGTCGAACACGGCCTGCAGCGAGCGCCACGGATTCGTCGCGCTGCCGTCGCCGGTGTCGCTGCCGGCAACGGGATCGATGTAGAAATCGTTCGCGCGCGCGCCGAGCGCGGTGCAGAGCACGAGGATCGGGGCGATGCTGCGCACGCTCTTCATGCGCCGATCTCAGCACGCGCGGTGGCCGCTCGCAGTGACGCGCGTCTCGCTAGCCGCTCCGTGGTGCACCGAATGACTCGAAGCCGTCCGCAACGCTGACGCCGTCCGGCCCGGGATCGAGCCGGCAGACGCCGCCGTCGAACGAGGCGTCGCAGAAGAACGTCGGCCCGCATGGCACCGTGTCCACCGGCGGCCCGCACGTCGAGGCGGCACCGCCGTTCGGACTCTCGCAAGGGTCAAGCATTCGATGACGGACGCGATTCGCGCCGGTGGCTGCGCACATAGGTCGACGTCGTCGAGCCGTCGCCGATCTTGCGTTTCTCGATATCGAACAGGCCGCTCGCCGCGACGAGCTCGCTGAGCTTGCGATAACCGTAGTTGCGCGCATCGAACTCGGGTACCTGCTTGGCGATCGTGCTGCCGAGCGTGCCGAGCTGCGCCCAGCCGGCGTCGTCCGATGCCGCTTCGGCGGCGTTGCGCAGCAGCGCGACGAGCCGGCGGTCCTGCTTCAGCTGCGCGGTCGTGCGCGGCTTCAGCGTCGAGCCGTCCTCGTCGTCCTTGGCCGCGAGCAGGATCTCGGTATAGATGAACTTGTCGCACGCCGACACGAACGGCGCGGGCGTCTTCCTTTCGCCGAAGCCGTAGACGACGAGGCCCGCCTCGCGGATCCGCGCCGCGAGCCGCGTGAAATCGCTGTCGCTCGAAACGATGCAGAACCCGCCGAGCCGCCCCGTGTAGAGCAGGTCCATCGCGTCGATGATGAGTGCCGAGTCGGTCGCGTTCTTGCCGGTCGTGTAGCGGAATTGCTGGATCGGCTGGATCGCATGCGTCAGCAGCGTTTCCTTCCAGCCCTTGAGCTGCGGGCCGGTCCAGTCGCCGTAGATGCGCTTGACCGACGCGGTGCCGTACTTCGCGATCTCGGCCAGGAGCCCGTCGACCACGGCGGGCTGCGCATTGTCGGCGTCGATCAGGACCGCCAGAGTCGTGGATGCCGATGCCATGACGATCCTTGCGTTGGGTGAGCTCGAAGCGTACTCCGAGGCGTTTCAAGCGCAAGCCGCGGGCGGTGATCGTGCAGCTTCCACGCGGCGCGAATGCGGCCCGGGCTCTCAGGCCCCGGCACGCGCGCGCGGCGTCAGCGAATTGCAGATGCCGCTGATCGCGGCCATGTCGGCGGGTTTCACGAGATGATGATCGAAGCCGGCTTCGGCGGTGCGCCGACGGTCCTCCGCATGGCCCCAGCCCGTGACTGCAACCAGCGTCAGCGCGGGGCCGGCCGCGGCGCGAAGGCCGCGCGCGACGTCGTAGCCGGAAAGCCCCGGCATGCCGATGTCGAGGAACACGATGTCCGGTTCGAACGACGCAACGGCCTGGCTCGTCTGGCGCGGATCGTAGATGCATTCGGTCTCGTGGCCGAGCATCTGCAGCATCATCGCCATCGTGTCGGCCGAGTCGCGGTTGTCGTCGACGATCAGCGCGCGGCAGCGCACGTTCGCGGTCGACTGCGCCGGCGCCGGCGCGACGACACCGTCCGGAATCGGCTCGAGCGGCAAGGTCACGGCGAAACGGCTGCCCCGACCGAGCCCCTCGCTGTGCGCGACGACGCGCCCGCCGTGCAGCTCGACGATGCGCTTGACGAGCGTCAGCCCGATGCCGAGGCCGCCGCGCGAGCGCTCGATCGACGTGTCGATCTGCGCGAACGCCTCGAAGATCTCGTCGATCTTCCCGGGCGCGAGCCCGATGCCGCTGTCGCTGATGGCGACCTCGACATGGTTTTCGTCGCTCGATGCGTACAGCGCGATCGGCGAGCCGCTCGACGAATACTTCGCCGCGTTGTTCAGCAGATTGGAGAACACCTGCGAGAGCCGGTCGTGATCGACGTAGAGCTCGACATCGCCATCGGGCATGCGGACATCGAGCGGGTGGCGATCGGCGAGCAGCAGCGGCGTCGCCGTCTCGATCGCCGAATCGAGCACCGCGCGCAGCGTCGTCGGCGTGCGCTGCACGGTGAGCTTGCCGCGGTTGATGCGCGCGATGTCGAGCAGGTCGTCGATGAGGCGCACGAGCAGCTTCAGCTGGCGCAGCATCGCTTCGTGCAGCGGATCGACACGCTCGGCGAGCTGCAGTGCATTGAGCGCGTTGCCGAGCGCCGCCAGCGGATTGCGGAGCTCGTGGGCGAGCGTCGCCAGGAACTCGTCCTTGCGGCGGTTCACTTCCAGGAGCCGCAATTCGGCGCTGACGCGCTCGGCGATCTGCGCCTGCAATTCGGTGTTGCGCGTCCCGAGCTCGTTGTTGGCGAGCCGCAGCGACTCGTTGAGGCGCGAAAGCTCGCGCGCCTTCTCGACGCGAAGCGCCTCGTTCGCCTGCTCGAGCCGCTGGTTCGCGAGCTGCAGGTCGCGGCGCTTGCGGTAGAGCTCGGCAAGCACGACGACCTTGCTGCGCAGGATCTCCGGGATGATCGGCACCGTCACGTAGTCGACCGCGCCGAGCTTGTACCCGCGCATGCGGTCCATGTCGGAGACGTTGATCGCCGTGACGAAGATGATCGGCGTCTTCTCGAAGCGCGGATGCTGATGGATCATGCTCGCCGTCTCGAAGCCGTCCATGCCGGGCATGTTGACGTCGAGCAGGATCAGCGCGCACTCGCGCTCCATCAGATGACGCAGCGCTTCCGCGCCCGAGTTCGCTTCGATCAGGTTCTCGGCGAGCGGCGCCAGAATCGCGCGATAGGCGAGCAGGCGCGCCGGCTGATCGTCGACGAGCAGGATGTCGACGGGGTCGTTCTGGACATTGGCGGTTCCTTCGCTCACCGGTGCAGCCACTGTCGCAGCACGCCGAGCAGCTGGTCCGTGACGACCGGCTTGGCGAGATAGTCCGACGCGCCCGCCTCGAGGCATTTCTCGCGGTCGCCCTTCATCGCCTTCGCGGTCAGCGCGATGATCGGCAGCGCGCGCGAATCGGGTTTCGCGCGGATCGCGCGCATCGTGTCGTAGCCGTCCATGCCCGGCATCATGATATCCATCAGGACGAGATCGATATCGCGATCATCGGCCACTTTCTCGATTGCTTCCTGACCGGTCCCAGCCGTAACGACGCCCATGCCGTGCCGCTCGAGCACGCTCGACAGCGCGAAGATGTTGCGGACGTCGTCGTCGACGACGAGCACGCGCTTGTTCTTGAGCGCCTCGTCGGATTCATGCAGGCGCTGCACCATCTTCTGCTTCGACGCCGGCAGGTCGGCGATCACGCGGTGCAGGAACAGCGCCGTCTCGTCGAGCAGGCGCTCGGGCGATTCGACGCCCTTGATGATGACGCTCTTCGCCGCGCGGCGCAGGCGCCGATCCTCCTGCGCGGAGAGGTCCTTGCCCGTGAAGACGACGATCGGTACCTGGCGCAGGCGCGATTCCGCCTCGATCCGGTCGAGCAGCTCGAAGCCCGACATGTCCGGCAGGCGCAGGTCGAGCACGACGCAGTCGTAATCGTCCGCGAGCAGTTTCTCCATCGCCTCGGCGCCGCTCGACGCGTGGTCGATCGCAATGTCGTCGTGGCGGATCAGCTCCTCGATCGACATGCGCTCGCGCTCGTCGTCCTCGACGATCAGGAGGCGCTTCGTGCGCGGCAGCGTGTAGACGCGGATGCGCTCCAGCGCGTCGTTGATCGATTCGGACGTCGCCGGTTTTGCGAGATAGGCGAACGCGCCGCGCTCGAGGCTGTGGTGGCGCTCCTCGTCGACCGTGACGATCTGCACCGGGATGTGGCGCGTCGCCGAATCCTGCTTCAACTGCGAGAGCACGGCCCAGCCGAGCATGTCCGGCAGGTGGATGTCGAGCGAGATCGCGCTGGGCCGGTATTGCCGCGCGAACTGCAGCGCATCGGCGCCGCGCTGCGCGACGAGCACGTTGAAGCCGCGCGAGCGCGCCAGATCGCGCATGACGATCGCGTAGCGCGAATCGTCCTCGCAGACGAGCAGCGTCGGCCGCGCCGGATCGAGCGTCGCGCGATCGTCGGCGATGACTTCGAGCTGCGCCGGCTGCACGCCCTCGCCGCTGATCGCGCGCGGATGATGCTGCGCCGGAATCGGCGCGCGCGACTCGATGGCGACGTAATTGAGCGGAAGGTACAGCGTGAACGTCGAGCCCTGTCCGACGCCGCTCTTGAGGCGCAGTTCGCCGCCGAGCAGGCCGGCGATCTCGCGGCTGATCGCAAGGCCAAGACCGGTGCCGCCGTACTTGCGCGACGTGCCGGCGTCGGCCTGCTGGAACGCTTCGAAGACGATGCGCTGCTTGTCCGGCGAAATCCCGATGCCGGTATCGACGACTTCGAACGCGACGACGGTCTGCGCGTGATCGAGCACCGGATGGCCCGGCGTCCAGCCGCTTCGCACCGCTCGCGCGGCGAGCCGGACGCTGCCGCGCTCGGTGAACTTCATCGCGTTCGAGAGCAGGTTCTTCAGGATCTGCTGCAGGCGCTTGGGATCGCTCGTCAGCGAGCGGCCGATCTCGTTCGGGAAATCGACCGAGAACTCGAGCCCGCGTCGTTCGGCTTCGTGGCGGAAGCCGCGCTCCATGTTTTCCTTCAGATGCGCGAACTGGATTTCCTCGCTGTCCACCGTGACCGTGCCCGACTCGATCTTCGAGAGATCGAGGATGTCGCTGATCAGGTGCAGGAGATCGGTGCCGGCCGCGTGGATCGTCTTCGCGAACTCGACCTGGCGTCCCGAGAGGTTCGCCTCGGGATTCTCCGCGAGTTGCTGGCCGAGTATCAGGATCGAGTTCAGCGGCGTGCGCAGCTCATGCGACATGTTGGCGAGGAACTCCGACTTGTAGCGCGAGGTCAGCGCGAGCTCGGCCGCCTTTTCCTCGAGCGCGAGGCGCGCCTGCTCGATCTGCTGGTTCTTCGTCTCGACCTCGGCCTTCTGCTCGGCGAGGAGCGCCGCCTTCAGCGCGATTTCCTCGTTGGTCTGCTGCAGCTCCTTCTGCTGCGACTGCAATTCCGCCGCGAGCTGCTGCGACTGCGCGAGCAGGCTTTCGGTACGCATCGAGGCTTCGATCGTGTTGAGGACGAGGCCGATCGAGCCGGAGAGCTGTTCGAGGAACGCGCGCCGCGACGCGGTGAACTCCGACAGCGAGGCGAGCTCGATGACGGCCTTCACCTCGTTCTCGAACAGCACCGGCAGCACGATCACGCTGCGCGGCACGAGGCGCAGCAGGCCCGACTGGATCTGGCCGACCTCGGGCGAGATATCGTCGATCAGGATCATCTGCGCCTGCGCGGCGCACTGGCCGATCAGGCCCTGGCCGAACTCGAGCGTCGTCTCCGAGGCGCCGGCGCCGGCATCGGCGTAGCCGGCCAGCTTGCGCAGGCGCGGGCGCGTCTCGTTCTCGTCGGTCTCGACGACGTAGATGAGGCCCTGCTGCGCGTTGACCAGCGGCGCGAGCTCCGAGAGCAGCATGCTGCCGAGCGTGATCAGGTCGCGCTGGCCCTGCATCATGCCGGAGAACTTCGCGAGGTTCGTCTTCAGCCAGTCCTGCTCGCGCGACGTTTCCGTCGTCGCGCGGAGCGTATTGATCATCGCGTTGATGTTGTCCTTCAAGTCCGCGACTTCGCCGCGCACGTCGACCTGGATCGACCGCGTCAGGTCGCCCTGCGTCACCGCGGTCGCGACCTCGGCGATCGCGCGCACCTGCG
>CALFNI010000033.1 GCA_937902695.1 uncultured Rhodanobacteraceae bacterium | reverse complement strand
CGACGAACGCGCGCGCGGGCTCGCGCATCGCGTTCACGCCTTCGGCAACCATCTTGAGCGCATCGATGTCGAGGCCTGAATCGGTCTCGTCGAGGATCGCGAGCGCGGGCTCCAGCAACGCCATCTGGAATATCTCGTTGCGCTTCTTCTCGCCGCCCGAGAAGCCTTCGTTGACGGCGCGGTGCAGCAGGTCGTCCTTGAGATGCAGCACGGCGAGCTTCTCGCGCACGCGCTTCAGGAACTGCATCGAGTCGAGCTCGGGCTCGCCGCGGCGCCTGCGTTGCGCGTTCAACGCCGCGCGCAGGAAATACGTGTTGTTGACGCCCGGAATCTCGACCGGGTACTGGAACGCAAGAAACACGCCGTCGGCGGCGCGCTCTTCCGGCGCGAGCTCGAGCAGGTTCCTGCCGCGATAGGTGACCGAGCCTTCGGTGACCTCGTACCCGTCGCGCCCCGCGAGCACGTTGCCGAGCGTCGACTTGCCGGCGCCGTTCGGCCCCATGATCGCGTGGACTTCGCCGGCGCCCACGCTGAGCGAGATGCCCTTCAAGATCTCGCGTCCGGCGACGCGGACATGGAGATTGTCGATTTCGAGGAGTGCGGACATCGATTTCACTTCATGGGGCTCGGCGGGCGGGCCATGCGATACGGCGCATCGTCGCGCTGGACGTGCGTGACCAGCGGCCGCGTCGGCTTGGCGTTGCAGGCACGGAACGTCGGATCGTTCCGGCCCGGCTGGGCCATGTCGCAGTCGAGCTCGATGGCCGCGTTGCGGTCGACGCTGGCCTCGATCGGCCAGAGCTTCTGCGGCGAAATGACGTTGCCGGTTTCGAGCCAGAACCGGAGCGGCTTGCCCGCATCCTTTTCGGACGTCAGCGGCGAGCGCCGGACCTGGCCGGAGCCGATCAGGAACCGGCCGGACCTGTCGGCGTATCCGCAGTTGCGGATCTCGCTGTCGCTCTGGCGAAGGCAGACGTTCGACGCGACCGGTTGCCTGCCGCTGGTCAGCATGCCGTGGATTTCGGGCGTGTACGTCTTCGGCTCGCCGGCCGAAGCGGCGACGAACGCGAACGCGAACGGCAGCAGCACGACGCGATTTTTCATCCGACCGCTCCTTCGAGCGAGACCTCGAGCAGCTTCTTCGCCTCGACCGCGAACTCCATCGGCAGCTCGCGGAACACCTGCTTGCAGAAACCGTCGACGATCATCGACACCGCATCCTCTTCGCCGATGCCGCGCGCGCGGCAATAGAACAGCTGATCCTCCGATATCTTCGACGTCGTCGCTTCGTGCTCGACGATCGCGCCCGGATTCTTCACCTCGATGTACGGGAACGTGTGCGCGCCGCACTGCTTGCCGATCAGCAGCGAATCGCACTGCGTGTGGTTGCGCGCACCCTCGGCGCCCTTCTCGACGCGCACGAGCCCGCGATAGGTGTTCTGGCCGCGACCGGCGCTGATGCCCTTCGCGACGATCTTCGACTTCGTGTTGCGGCCGATGTGGATCATCTTCGTGCCGGTGTCGGCCTGCTGGCGGTGGTGCGTCAGCGCGACCGAGTTGAACTCGCCGACCGAATCGTCGCCGCGCAGGATGCAGCTCGGGTATTTCCACGTGATCGCCGAGCCCGTTTCGACCTGCGTCCACGAGATCTTCGAGCGCGCGCCGCGGCAGTCGCCGCGTTTCGTGACGAAGTTGTAGATGCCGCCCTTGCCGTTCTCGTCGCCGGGATACCAGTTCTGCACGGTCGAATACTTGATGCTCGCATCGTCGAGCGCGACGAGCTCGACCACGGCCGCGTGCAGCTGGTTCTCGTCGCGCATCGGCGCCGTGCAGCCTTCGAGGTAGGAGACGCTCGCGCGCTCCTCGGCGATCAGGAGCGTGCGCTCGAACTGGCCGGTGTCGCGCGCGTTGATGCGGAAATACGTCGAGAGCTCCATCGGACAGCGCACGCCCCTCGGCACGAAGACGAAGCTGCCATCCGAGAACACGGCGGAGTTCAGCGATGCGAAGTAGTTGTCGGTGATCGGGACGACGCTGCCGAGGTACTTCCTGACGAGATCCGGATGCTCGCGGACCGCCTCGGACATCGAGCAGAAGATCACGCCGGCCTCGGCGAGCTCCTTGCGAAACGTCGTGCCGACCGAGACCGAATCGAACACCGCATCGACCGCGACGCCGGCGAGCCGCGCGCGCTCATGCAGCGGCACGCCGAGCTTGTCGTACGTTTCGAGCAGCTTCGGATCGACTTCATCGAGCGACTTCGGGCGATTCTTCGGTGCCGCGAAGTAGCTGATCGCCTGGAAGTCGATGGGCTCGATGCTGAGCTTTGCCCAGTGCGGCGGCGTCATCGTCAGCCAGTGGCGATAGGCCTTGAGGCGCCACTCGGTCATCCACTCGGGTTCGTTCTTGCGCGCGGAGATCGCGCGCACGACACCTTCGCCGAGGCCCGGCGGCAACGTCTCGGTTTCGATGTCGGTGACGAAGCCGGCGTCGTAGCGGCGATTGATTGCGGTCGCGACCGCGTCCGGCGTCGCCGGCCGTTCGCGGAGCGCGTTCTCGATGTAGGTGCGTTCGGTTGCCATCATGTCACCGCCACGCGCACGGGAATCGACGCGCGCTGCCTGGGCACGTGCAGCATGTCGGCGAGCGTCACGTTGGCGAGCGCATTCGCGATCGCCTGGTTGATGCGCTGCCAGTTCACGCGCACGCCGCAGTGCGGCTCGTGATCGCACAGGCCCGCGTGCGCGCTGCATTCGGTCATGCCGATCGGGCCTTCCATCGCGGTCACGATGTCGGCGATCGTGATGCGCTCGGGCGCACGCGCCAGGCGATAGCCGCCGTTGATGCCGCGCGTCGACGCCACTAGCCCGGCCTGTGCGAGCTGCTTCAGGAGCTTGCTGACGGTCGGGAGCTCCAGCCGCGCGCGCTCGGCCAGCGCCTGCGCGCTGGTGACGCCATCGCCTGCCGAGGCGAGGCAGGTCATCACGGCGGTGGCGTAGTCGGTGAGTTTGCTGACGCGAAGCACGCGGATTCCGTCCGGTCTGGATCAGGCATCAAATCAGGACTGAAATAGTACTATTTATCGGGTCGCGGGGCAAATCCGCGAGCCGCTAAACTGCGCGGAACGGCCCGAAACGGCCTCCGCCGAGCTCCCATGACCCCCACCGCACCGCGCACGGATGCCCTGCGCCGCTTTGCCGAGACCTCGCTCGCGATGTCTGGCGTGTCGATCGAGCCGGCGTCGGCCGATGCGAGCTTTCGCAGCTACTGGCGCGTGACCGGTCCCGGCGGCACGCAGGTGGTGATGGACGCGCCGCCGGACAAGGAAAACATCGAGCCGTGGCTCGCGATCGGCGCGCGCCTTCGCGCGGCCGGCCTGCATGCGCCCCGGGTGTTCGCGGTCGATCGCGCGCAGGGCTTCGTGCTGATGGAGGATCTCGGCACGCGCCTTTACCTTGCCGAGCTCGACGACACCTCCGCCGACGCGCTCTACGCCGATGCGCTCGATGCGCTGCTGCGCATGCAGACGCAGGTCGATCCGACCGGCTTGCCGCACTTCGACGAAGCATTCGTCGCGACCGAGCTCGAGCTGATGCCCGAGTGGTTCCTGCGCCGCCATCTCGGCTTCGGGATCGGCTGCGACGACTGGGACGTCATCGAGCTCGCATTCCGCGCGCTGATCAACGAGCTGCGCGCGCAGCCGCAGGCGTTCATGCATCGCGATTATCACAGCCGCAATCTCTTGGTGATCCCGCGCGCTGCCGCGCAAGGCGACCCGCTGCTCGAAAGTCCGGGCATCGTCGATTTCCAGGGCGCGATGAACGGCCCGATCGCGTACGACCTCGCCTCGCTGCTGCGCGACTGCTACATCGCCTGGGACGCCGAGCGCGTCGAAGGCTGGCTCGACGCGTACGGCCAGCGCCTGCGCCACGCGCACCTGATCGATACGCACGTCGACGGCGCGCGCCTGCGGCGCTGGTTCGATCTCGCCGGATTGCAGCGGCACATCAAGGTGCTCGGCATCTTCTGCCGGCTCTGGTATCGCGACGGCAAGCGGCACTACCTCGCCGATTTGCCGCTGACGTGGCGCTACGTCATCACGGTTGCGCGCCGCTATCGCGAGACGGCGGCGCTGGCGGACCTCCTCGAACGCGCGCTCGGCGCTCGCGACATCACCGAGCCGTGCGGCCCGGCGACGGCTGCATGATCCGCACGGCGATGATCTTCGCGGCCGGACGCGGCGAGCGCATGCGCCCGTTGAGCGATGCGACGCCGAAACCGCTTTTGCAGGTCGGCGGCAAGATGCTGATCGAGCATCACCTCGAAAAGCTCGCGGCGATCGGCGTCGGCGACATCGTCATCAACACCTCGCACCTCGCCGGGCAGTTTCCGGCCGCGCTCGGCGACGGTTCGCGCTGGGGCGTTCGCATCCGCTACAGCTACGAGGGCGAAAAGCCGCTCGAAACGGGCGGCGGCATCAAGCATGCGCTGCCGCTGCTCGGCGATGCGCCTTTCATCGGCGTCTCGGCCGACATCGTCAGCGATTACGACTACGCGAAATTGCCGGCGGAGCCGCGCGGGCTCGCGCATCTGGTCATGGTGCCGAATCCGGCGTTTCATCCACGCGGGGATTTCTTTCTCGACGGCTCGCGTCTCAACGAAGGCGGCGCGGGCGAGAAGCTGACGTTCGCGAACATTGCGGTGTATAGGCCGGAGTTCGTGGCCGGCGAGAGCGCGACGCACTTCAAGCTGCTGCCGCTGTATCAACGTGCGATGCGCGACGGGAAGCTCAGCGGCGAGCGGTTCGACGGGTACTGGACGAACATCGGCACGCCCGCGCAGCTCCGCGCCGCCATATCCACTCTCCCGCGTGCGGGAGAGGGCTAGGGTGAGGGCAGTCCGGGTTCGAGCGTTCTTCTAGGCGAGGATGGCTCACGCTTGCCCTCACCCTACCCTCTCCCGCAAGCGGGAGAGGGGAAAAATCAGGGTGTTTGGGGGTCGAGCAGTCTTTTGAGGAACGGTACTGTGACGCGACGTTGCGCGGCTAACGACGCCGCGTCGACCCGGTCGAGCACGCCGAGCAGCGATCCAAGATCGCGTTTCTCGCGCGCGAAGAGCCAGTCGAGGACAGGCTCGTCGAGCTCGATCCCGCGCGCGGCCGCGCGCGCGCGCACGAGCCCGCGACGCTGCAGTTCGGCCAGCGGTTTCAGCACGACCTGCGTGCACGCGCCGAGCCGCGAAACGAGATCCGGCAACGCAACCCCGACCTGCGCGGGCGGTGCCTTCGCGGTAAACAGCAGGCTCGCGCCTTCCGCACGACACCGGTTGTAGAGATCGAACAGCGCATGCTCGGCGGGGCCGTCGCCGGCGATTGCATCGACATCGTCGATCGCGAGCAAGGCGCTGCCGCCGAATGCGCGGATCGCGGCGTCGACGTTCGCGCGCAGCGTCGCGAGCGGCAGGTATTGCGCGCTGCGGCCGGCCGCATGGGCAGCCGAGCACGTCGCAATCAGGAGATGCGTGCGCCCGCTTCCGCTGGGTCCCGAAAGATAGAGCGATACTTGCGTCGACTCCGACGCCGCGCGACGCAACAGATCGACCGCGACGCCGTTGTCGCCGACCTCGAACGCCTCGAATCGCTGATGCGCCGGCCAGCGCAGCGTCAGCGGCAGCTGCACGCTCATGGACTTTCTGACGGCGGCCGCTCGACGACGATGACGGACGGCTCCGGCGCGCCGTCCTCGCCGCCGACGACGACGATGACGGGTTCGTCGGACGCACGATAGAGCTCGCTCGCCGTATAGCGCTCATGCCCGTAGCGAAGCAGCACCATGACGACCGACGCGACCGGCAGCGCGAGCAGCACGCCGACGAAGCCGAACAATTCACCGCCCGCGAGCACCGCGAAGATCACGGCGACGGGATGCAGGCCGATCTTCTCGCCGACGAGCCGCGGCACCAGCACGTAGCCTTCGAGCGTCTGCCCGATCGCGAACACGATCGCGACGTAGGCGACGTGCTGCCAGTCCTGGTACTGCACGATCGCCGCGATGACGCCCATCAGGACGCCGGTGATGGCGCCGAGGTACGGCACGAAGCTGATCAGGCCCGCGATCATGCCGATCAGCGGCCCGACGCTGATGCCGGCGATCCAGAGTCCGACGCCGTAGATGACGCCGAGGACGACCATCACGCTGAGCTGGCCGCGCAGGAACGCGCCGAGCACTTCGTCGGACTCGCGCGCCAGGCGCGCGACGACCGGCTCGATCGAGCGCGGCACGAGCGCGTGGATGCGCTCGACCATGATGTCCCAGTCGCGCAGCAGATAGAACGCGACGACCGGGATCATGACGATGTTGAGCGCCCAGCCGACGATCGTGAGGCCCGACTTCGACACCCTGGCGATCACGGCCGTCGCGAAGCCGCCGGCTTCCTTCCAGTTGTTCTGCAGGACGCCGATCACCTGCTGCGTGTCGAGCACGTCGGTCGAGATGCCCAGGTGCGCTTCCAGCCAGGGCGCCGCGCGCGTCTGGAACCAGTCGATCCAGCTCGGCAGCTGGGCGAGAAAGTTCGAGATCTGCCGCTCGATGAACGGCACGAGCACGAGCAGGATCGCGACGAAGACGACGATCATGACGAGGAACACGAGGCTGACCGCGACCTGGCGCGGCATGCGCTTTTCGAGCCGATCCGCGACCGGATCGCCGAGGTACGCGAAGAGCGCCGCCAGCACGAACGGCGCGAGCACCGGCCTCAGGAGCCAGACGACGAAGCCCACGATCCCGATCAGGATCAGCCACTGCCAGCGGATGTCGAGTCGCTGTTCGCTCATCGCCCTTTCCTTCCGGCTGCAGTCTGCCACGCACGCGCGCCCCAGACGATGACATAGTGCAGGCCGCTTGCGAGCGTCAGGCCCGCCGTGACGCCGATTGCCGCGTTGCGCACGCTATCCGGCACGTCGATCCAGCGGGAAAGACGCAGCAGCTCGGCGAGCACGAAAACGATCTGCACGACCGTCGTCAGCTTCGAGAGCGGGCTCGGCGACGCGTCGAAGCGTCCGATCAGATGATGGTAGGCCACCGCGCCGGCGACGATGACGAGATCGCGCCCGATCACCAGCGCCGCGAGCCATTGCGGCATGTCGCCCGCGAACGCGAGCCAGAGGAACGCGGCCATCAGCAGCAGCTTGTCGGCGATCGGATCGAGGATGCCGCCGAGCCAGGTCTGCCAGCCGTAGTGCTTGGCGAGAAAGCCGTCGACCGCATCGCTGAAGCCCGCGATCGCCGCGACGACCAGCGCGCCTTCGTACCGGCCGTGGTCGATCAGCCAGCAGAGCGGCACGACCAGCAGCATGCGCAGGATCGTGACGAGATTGGGCAGGTGGCGCAGCATCGGCGCCTAGGGCCCGAGCGCGAGCGTCGCATCGATGCCGTCGACCGGCGGCGCGCCGTTGACGACGCTGAGCTGGCGCTCGATGGCCACGGCATCGAGAAAGTGCTTGAGGTCGGTGGCGAGCGAGAGCTTCACGAGCATGCCGTCGCCGCGCGCCTGCTTGGGCTGCGTCGCCTTGACCAGATTGCTCTTGGCGAAATAGCCGATCACGCGCGCGTAATCGTCGGCCGAGCGGATGCCGCCGACCCAGACCATGACGTCGGTGGGCGTCGCATCGATCGGCGCGCCGCCGAGCCCCGCCGACTGCAGGTCGAGGCCTTGCAGCATCTTGTCGACGGCCGCGGCGTCGAACTCGGCGACCAGCGTCAGCTTCGGCGCGCCGGTGTCGGCCGCGCCGGGGTTCTGCTTGTAGCGGAACTGCAGCACGTAGCGGCTCGCCTTGGCGAGCTGCGCCGCGACGTCGGAGCGCGACAGGACGCCGGCGTCGCCGGTCTGGTCGATGATGACGTTCGCGAGCGCGATCTTGAGCGCCTCGAGGCGATCGTCTTCGGATTGCGAATCGACCGGCGCTTCGCCGGTATACGTCTGCGGCGCGGCGCGGAGCGGCGCCGGCGCGAGGCAGAAGACCGCGAGCGCGAAAAGCGCGACGAAAGCGTGCAGCCCGCGGCGCGGGAGACGGCGGACAGCGGTTTCCGTGGGGCGCGCGCGCACGTTCGTATTCCGTTACGTGGAAAGCCGAAGTCTGCCCGAAAGAGTGAAGCAGGGGCTAGGGCCCCACTCCGTCGTTCCCGCGAAAGCGGGAACCCAGCGCCGTTGCTCGAGTCGCCGAAAGGCGCTGGTCCCCGCTTTCGCGGGGACGACGCATCCGGCCGAGGCCGGATGCGTCGCCTGCTATCATTCGCGCCCCGCGCACGACCGTGACCGCTTCCTGCGATGGCCGATACCGAATCCTTAAGCTACCGCGCCGCCGGCGTCGACATCGACGCGGGCAACGAGGTCGTCGAGCGCATCAAGCCGCTGGTCAGGCGCACGTTCCGGCCCGAGGTCATGGCCGGGCTCGGCGGCTTCGGCGCGCTGTTCGAGCTCGGCGGGCGCTTCAGGGAACCGGTGCTCGTCTCCGGCACAGACGGCGTCGGCACCAAGCTCAAGCTCGCGCAGGATCTGAAACGCCACGACACGTAATGCCGCGTACTGGCCGAGGGCGCCAATGGGCCGACGACGCCTGAGGCCGATCTGATCCTGGAGAAGCATCAGCGCGAGATTTTCGTGATCCCCGACATCCTCTGCAATTCCGGCGGCGTCGTGGTCAGTTACTTCGAATGGGTGCAGGATCTGCAGCAACTGTTCTGGGAAGAAGACGAAGTGACGCGCCGCGAATACCAGATCCTGGATAGGGCGTTCGATAACATGGTCAGCCGCGCGAAAAA
>CALFNI010000032.1 GCA_937902695.1 uncultured Rhodanobacteraceae bacterium | reverse complement strand
TATTCAACCTCATCACGCTGCAGCTCGGTCCCGACGTCATGATCTCGGTGAAGGCCGAGATGCGCCGCGACGCGACGGCGCTCGACATGGTCAACGCAATCAACGCCGTCGAGCGCGACCTCAAGAGCGAGTTCCCGGAGATACGCTGGTCGTTCTTCGAGCCCGATTTCGACGACTGACCCGATGGATCCGTCACGCGCCACGCCCGAACGCCGCCACGCCATGTTCTGGTTGCGCTATGCGGCGGCGTGGATCGCGGTCGGCCTCTGGCTTGGGCTCAATGTCGTCATCGGCTTTCGCAACAGCGGGCGCTCTATTCCGGCATGGGAGCCGGTCACCTGGGAGCTGTCGAGCGCCGTCGTCATGGCAGTGCTCGCGGTCGGCGTCTACCAGCTCGAGCGGCGCTGGCCGCTGTCGGGTCCGCACTGGCTGCGCCATCTGCCGGTGCACGTGCCGGCCGCGCTCGTGTTCTCCGCGCTGCACACGATCGGCATGGTCGGCATCCGCCGCGCGGTCTACGCGGCATTCGGCAGCCGCTACGACTTCGGCGATCCGTGGCTCGGCTTCGCCTACGAGCTGCAGAAGGACCTCATCACGTATTCGGTGATCGTCGTCATCTGCGTCCTCATCCGCTCCGTGCGCGCGCGGCGCGAGCGCGAGCTCGCCGTGATCCGGCTCGAGCGCGATCTCAGCGAAGCGCGGCTCGCGCAGCTGACCGCGCAGATCGAGCCGCACTTCGTGTTCAACACGCTGAATGCGATCTCGAACCGCATGCACGAAGACGTCGATGCGGCCGACCGCATGATCGCCGCGTTCGCCGACCTCCTGCGCGCGGCGCTCGCCGAATCGGGCAGCGCGCACGTGCGTGTCGCCGACGACGTCACCTGGCTCGAACGCTATTTCGAGCTCATGCGCGAGCGGTTCCGCGGGCAGGTCGAGACGCGCGTCGTGCTCGATCCTGCCGCCGCATCCGCACGCGTGCCGCGCCTCCTGCTGCAGCCGCTCGTCGAGAATGCGTTCGCGCACGGGCTCACCAGAGGGCGCGGTCGCGTCGAGGTGCGCATCCGCGCCGACGCGCATCGCCTGCTCTGCACGATCGAAGACGACGGCGCGGGGCTGAGGCACGATGTCGCGCCGGGCGTTGGCCTAAAGAACGTGCGCAGCCGCCTCGATCTGCTGTACGGCGCCGACTACCGCTTCGACATCGCGCCGCGCGAGGGCGGCGGCACGCGCGTCGAGATCGACCTGCCGCTGACGACGCATGGCTGAGATTCGCGTCGCCATCGTCGAGGACGAGCCGCCGGCGCGCGCGAAGCTGAAACGGATGCTCGCCGATCACGCGGGCTATCGCGTCGTCGCCGAAGCGGACGACGTCGCCGGCGGCGTCGCGGCGTTGCGAGCGGACGCGCCCGATCTGGTGTTCCTCGACATCCGGCTCGGCGCCGGCAGCGGCTTCGACGTCCTGACGCGCGCGGCGCCGCCGTACCCGCTGATCGTATTCACGACCGCGTATCACGAGCACGCGATCCGCGCGTTCGAGTTCGCGGCGCTCGACTACCTGCTGAAACCGTTCGACCGCGAGCGTTTCGCGCGGACGCTCGAGCGCGTCTGCGCGCGACTCGCCGAACGCGACAGCGACGCCGACGAGGAGCGGCTGCGCAGGCTCGGCCGGGAGCTCGGCGCGACGCCGCGGCTCTGCCGCTTCGTCGTGCACGAGCGCGGGCGCTCGCTGATCGTGCCGATCGGCGAGGTCTCGCGGCTCAGCGCGGCCGGCAACTACGTCGAAGTGCATACGCCGCAGCGGCGTCATCTCGTGCGCGCGACGCTGTCGCGGCTCGCCCAGCGGCTGGATCCTGCCGAGTTCCTGCGCGTGCATCGCTCGCACCTCGTGCGCGCGAGCGCGATCGCCGAGGTTGCGCCGTGGGCGCACGGCGACTTGAGGCTGACGCTGCGGGACGGCAGCGAGTTGATGCTGAGCCGGCGCTACCGGAATCTCCTGCCCGAGGACTGGCGCGAGCGCTGAGCGTGTGATGTCCGGATCGCGCGCCGCGTCGCGTAATGACCCGACGTCGGCACCGCGAGTGGTCGCCGGCGCGTGCGCGGACGTGCCACGGCGCATGCCGCGCGAAACGGGAATGAACGCATGACGACGAGCGCGAGCATCGCCGACGCCGAACGCCCCGCCGCGGATGGAGCGGCCGGCATCGCCGCGCCGTTCGATCCCGGCGAGTTCACCCGGCTCCTGATCGCGACGCGCGAAGGAAATCCCGAGTCGTGGAGCAGCCTCGTGCGGCTCGTTTACGCCGATCTGCGCCGCCTCGCGCGCCGCCACGTGATGACGGTGTCCGATCACAACACGCTCGGCACGACGGGGCTCGTCAACGAGTGCTATCTCCGGCTCGTGGGGCCGGCGCGGGCGACGGTCGAGAACCGCCGGCACTTTCTCAACCTCGCAAGCCGCGTGATGCGCCAGGTGCTGTGCGACTACGCGCGCGAGCAGCTCTCGACGAAGCGCGGCGGCGCGCAGCGGCGCGAGGAGCTCCTGCGCGTCGATGCGGAGGAGTGGGCCGAGAGCGAGCAGCTGGTGATCCTCGACGACGCGCTGCGCGCGCTCGAGCAGCGCTGCACGCGCCTGGCGCGCGTGTTCGAGTGCCGGTATTTCGCCGGCCTCGGCGAGGAGGAAACGGCCGAGGCGCTCGGCATTTCGCTGCGCAGCGTGCAGCGCGCCTGGCGCGAAGCCCGGCGCTGGCTCGCCGAGCGTCTCGTCTGAGGAATCAGGCGGCCGGCAGGTCGCCGTTGTGATAGACGTCCTGCACGTCGTCGAGCTCTTCGAGCCAGTCGATCAGGTCGCGCAGCGTCTGCGCGTTCTCGCCGGCGACGGCGACGCGGTTGTCGGGGCGCATGACGATGCCGTCGCGCACGAACGCAAAACCGGCGGCGGCGAGCGCGTTCTTGACCGCCTCGAACGCTTCGGGCGCCGCCAGCACCGTCGTCTCGTCGCCGTTGCCCTGCACGTCGTCGGCGCCGGCATCGAGCGCGGCTTCGAGCACCTTGTCCTCGGCGCCGGCGGCCGACGTATCGACGACGACCTCGCCGATGCGCTTGAACTGGAACGCGACCGACCCCGGCGTGCCGAGGTTGCCGCCGTGCTTGGCGAGCGCGTGGCGCACGTCGGCGACGGTGCGCTGCGAGTTGTCCGTCATCGCGTCGATGATCAGCGCGACGCCGCCGGGGCCGTAGCCCTCGTAGCGGATCTCCTGCATGTTGTCGGCGCCTTCGGCGCCCGAGCCGCGGCGGACCGCGCGCTCGATCGTGTCCTTCGACATGTTCGCCGCGAGGGCCTTGTCGATGCCCATGCGCAGGCGCGCGTTGGCCGCAGGATCGGCGCCGTTGCGCGCGGCGATGGTGATTTCGCGGATCAGTTTCGTGAACACCTTGCCGCGTCGGGCATCTTCGGCGTTCTTGCGGTTTTCGATGCTGGGGCCTCTGCCCATGGTGCAACCCTGATGTCGGCTCTGGAACGATGGCCGCGCGGGGCGCGGGCTGCGAAGGATACTTGGAAGCGCGGTTTTTCGCCCGTTTCCCGCCGGACTTCGCCTCCGGCGCCAGGTCAGCGGTGATACCCCTTGGCGCCGACGGCCCGTGCCAGCGGGCTGCGGATGTCGCCGCTCTCGCGCAGTCGCGCGATCACGCGCGCAAAATCGACCTTCGGCCGCCATCCGAGCTCGGCCCGCGCCTTCGCGTTGTCGTAGACGCGGTCGATGCCTTCGAACATCGTCCATCCGCGCCGTGCGTATTCGGCCGCGTAGTCGGGCACGTGCCGGCGCACGACGGCCGGCGCGTCGCTGCGAAGCCGGGCAAGGTCGTCGCGCGTGAACGGCGTCGTCGCGCTGACGATGTAGCGCGCGAATCCGAGCTCGCGCGCCCTGGCGATGGCGAGCCGGTGGGCGTCCACGACGTCTTCGATGTCGACGCGCCGGTAGAGGAACTCGTTCGCCTTGTTGTTCGCGTCCTCGCGCGCCTCGCGGACGGCGGGCTGGTCGTCCTCCTCGGGGAAGAACCGCGACGTGCGCAGCACCAGGCACGGCATTCCGGTATCGCGGTGCGCGAGCTCGCAGAGATTCTCCGCGGCGACCTTGGTCACGCCGTAGATGTTCTTCGGCACCGGCACGACATCTTCGGTCAGCCACGCGGCAGGCTCGCCGGGCGGCGGGGTCAGCGCGCGGCCGAACGCGCTCGTCGTGCTCGTGAAGACGAATGCGTCGACGCGCACGTCGGCGGCGGCTTCGAGGAGGTTCAGCGTGCCGGTCAGGTTGACGTCGATGAAATCCTGGCGCCGGTGCGTCGCGACATGCGGCTTGTGCAGCGTCGCCGCGTGCAGCACCGCGTCCACGCCGCGCATGGCGTTGCGGACGAAATCGCGATCGACGATCGAGCCCTGCATGCCCGTGTACGCCGAAGCGAGCAGGTCGATGCCGACGCAATCGTGCTCCGATTCGCGCAGCGTGCGCATCAGCGCTTCACCGAGATGGCCGGCGCTGCCGGTGACCAGGATTCTCATGGCGGCTTCGGCGTCAGGCGGCGGCCGAGTCGCGCGCCGCGAGCCGCTTCTCGATCCTGATGACATGCTCGAGCATCTCGGCGTGGATGCGGTCGGTCTTCTCGTGCAGGTGCGCGACCTCGAGCTCGGCCTTGATGTTGACCTCGTACTCGATGTCCGAGCGCACGCGGTCTTTTTCGGCCTGCCGATTCTGGCTGATCAGCACGAAGCAGGAGAGGAATATCGCCTCGAGCGACGTGATCATCGTCAGGAGGCCGAACGGGTAGGGATCGAACTCGGGCACGCCGAGCGGCACCATGTTGAGGACGATCCACGCGGTGAACCAGATCGCCGTGAAGGCGAGGAACCACAGGCTGCCGCTGAACCACGAGATCCAGTCGATCGCGCGCTGCAGCGGCGACAGGTGTTCCTCGACTTCCTCGTTGACGTTGCGCGAGACGCGCGTCTTGAGGAGCTCGTCGGCCTTGCGCGTCGCGCGGCCCATCGCGGCGAGAAGGCGCAACGCGGCGGCGGGACTGCGCTGGAACAGCAGCAGGAGATCGTCGCGGTCGAGCTCGAGCAGCTCCACGTCGCTGAGCGCGATGCGCTGTCCGGCCGTGTCCTTGATGAACAGCTCGACCTCGCCCGAGCGCACCACGTAAAGCGCTTCGCCGGGCTCGCCGGCCTTGAACAGCGTGTCGCCCGCGGCGAGCTGGCGCACGTCGATCGCCGCGGCGAGGCTGGTGCGGTCGTCGTCGTTGAGATGCTCGAACAGCTCGACGTCGGCGAGCATCGTGGCTTCGCAAGGCATGGCGCGGCGGCTCCCAAGCAGACGCGCGCGATCTTACTCCAGGCCGGTCGGGGCCTGTGCCGCGTCAGCGCTCCTGATCGGTCGGCCGCATCAGGATCTCGTTGACGCAGACGTGCGGCGGCTGCGTCACCGCGTAGAGGATCGCGCGCGCGACATCGTCGGGCTGCAACTGCCGGACCGACGCGGCCCAGTCGTTGATCGCTTTCTGCGTCGCCGCGTGGCCGATGTGCTCGCGAAGCTCGGTCGCGACGAGGCCGGGCTCGATGACGGTCACGCGGATGCGGTGCTGGTAGATCTCCTTGCGCAGCGATTCGGAGAACGCGACGACGCCGAACTTCGTGCCGCTGTATGCGGCGCCCATCGGCGAGGCGATACGTCCCGCGGTCGATGCGATGTTGACGATGTGCCCGTCGCGCCGGTCGCGCATGCCGGGCAGCGCCGCCTGCGTCGCCGCGATGAGGCCGAGCACGTTGATCTCGAACATGCGGCGCCAGCGCGCGAGGTCGGCGTCGATGACGGGCTCGAGATACATGACGCCGGCGTTGTTGACGAGGATATCGAGACGCCCGAACGTCTTTTCGGTCTCGCGCACGGCGCGCTGCGCCTCGGCCTCGACGCCGAAATCCGCCTCGACGACCAGCGCCTCGCTTCCGGCCGCGCGGATGCCTTTCGCGACATCTTCGAGCCGGTCGCGCCGGCGCGCGG
>CALFNI010000031.1 GCA_937902695.1 uncultured Rhodanobacteraceae bacterium | reverse complement strand
TGATGTCCGACGGATTGCACGGCCTGCGAGCGGCACGGAGCCGATGTTCGGCGCACCCGGTACGACAACCGGGTGCATCGGGCTTGCGCAATTCACTGCAGTCCACGCATGATTGGCCGCAGATGACCGATACGATCCGTACCACCCCGCAACGCGGGCCAATCCAATGATCGAATTCGGCCATCTCAGCCACGTCGGCTTGCGTCGCGAGCTCAACGAGGACACCTACTACGGCGACGCCAGCCTCGGGTTGTGGCTGGTGGCCGACGGCATGGGCGGACACGAATTCGGCGAGGTCGCCAGCGCTGTTGCGCGCGAGACGATCGTGGACAAGGTGCGCGAGGGCAAGTCGCTGGTCGATTCGATCCGCATCGCCGACGAGGAAATCATCCGCCACTCGCGGATGCGCACCGAAGGCCTGCCGATGGGCACCACCGTCGCTGCGGCAAAGGTGAATGGCAACCGCTTCGAGGTCGCGTGGGTCGGCGACAGCCGCGTGTACCTGTGGAACGGACAGCTTTGCCAGCTCTCGCAGGACCACTCCTATGTGCAGGAGCTGATCGACCAGGGCGCGATTACCGCCGAACAGGCACGCAGCCACCCGCACCGCAACGTCGTCACCCAGGCGCTCGGCGTGACCGATCCGCAGTCGATGCGGATCGGCAGCGCAAAAGGCACGCTGACGCCCGGCATGCAGCTGTTGCTCTGCAGCGACGGCCTCACCGAGGAAGTCACCGATGCCTCGATCGCGGCGGTGCTCGGGCGCAGCGAGCTGACGGCGCAGGAGTGCGTCGATCATCGCGTGCTAGCGGCGCTCGATCAGGGCGGTGCGGACAACGTGACGGTCATCATCGTCCGCGCGCGCTAGGTCTCCTCGCGTCGTTCCCGCGAAAGCGGGACTCCATTTTCTGGATTGGCCAAGCGCGATGGATTCCCGCTTTCGCGGGAATACGCCCTCAGCCGGCCAGCGCTTCGGCCAGCGGCTCCGCCGCGGGCGGTGCGAGATGTTTCCACAGGCAGGCGCCCTTGCTCGCCGTGTCGATCGCCTCGAGCCGCGCGACGTGCGCCGCGACTTCGTCGACAAACGCGCGCAACACGCGCGGGCGCACCGTGATCTGCACGCGCGCCGCCACGACGCGCGTCGCCTGCTCCGTCTCCTCGCCGAAGCCGAGCAGGCCCTGCCCCGCCGTCATCGCGAGATAGACCTCCGCCAGGAGCTGCGCGTCGAGCAATGCGCCGTGCAGCTCGCGGTGGCTGTTGTCGATGCCGAGGCGCCGGCACAGCGCATCGAGGCTGTTGCGCTGGCCGGGGAATTTCTCGCGTGCGAGCGCGAGCGAGTCGAGCACGCTCGCGTGATCGGCGAGTCTTCCGAGCCCGCCGCCGGCGAGCCCGAGCTCGGCATCGATGAAGCCGACGTCGAACTCGGCGTTGTGCGCGATGATCTCGGCGCCGCGGATGAACTCGATGAACTCGTGCGCGACCTCCGCGAAGCGCTTCTTGTCGGCGAGGAACTCGTCGCTGATGCCGGTTACCGCGCGCGCGCCTTCGTCGATCGCACGCTCGGGATTGAGATAGACGTGGAACCGGTTCCCGGTCGGGCGCCGCTCGGCGAGCTCGACGCAGCCGATCTCGATGAGGCGATGTCCGCGCTGGACTTCGAGTCCGGTGGTTTCCGTATCGAGCACGACTTGTCGCATCAGGTCTCCAATGTTGCCTTGATCGCCTCGGCGGCCTCGCGCGCGAGCACGTCGACGCGCTCGTTCTCCGCGTGGCCCGCGTGGCCTTTCACCCAGTGCCAGCGAACGTCGTGGCTCGCGAGCGCCGCATCGAGCCGCTCCCAGAGGTCGCGGTTCTTCACCGGCTGCTTGTCGCTCGTCTTCCAGCCGTTCGCTTTCCAGCGCGGCATCCATTCTTCGACACCGCGTCTCACATACTGCGAATCGGTCGTGAGGTCGACCGCGCACGCGCGCTTCAGCGCCTCGATGCCGGCGATCGCGGCCATCAGCTCCATGCGGTTGTTCGTCGTCATCGCCTCGGCGCCGACGAGCGCCTTCTCGCGCGTGCCCGCGCGCAGCAGCGCGGCCCATCCGCCGGGCCCGGGATTGCCCAGGCACGCGCCGTCGGTGAAGAGCTCGACCTTCTCCAAGCTGCGCGACGCCGTCATGCCGAAGCGCGGTGCGTCGGCGTGCCCGCGAGCCGCGGGTTCAGCGCGACGCTCTTGCGCACGAGCCGCGGCCGCAACGGCGTCAGCACGGCGCGCTGCTTGCGTGCCGCGAGCAGGTAGGCGCCACGGAGCGGCGACAGCAGGCGCGCGACACGGCTCGGCGCCGCGTCGCCGAGCGTCGCGCCATCCGCCTTCGGCCAGTGCCCGCCGAGATAGTCGATCGCGACCGGCGCGAGCCGCGAGCGGATCAGCCGCCGCCGCAGCGCATCGACGTTGAGCGTCTGCGGCACCGCGCCGCCGCCGCGCGTGTGCCAGTGGATCCATGCGAGCCACGGGCTCCACGGATTGAAGCCGGACCATAGCAGGAGCCCGCCCGGCGCGAGCACGCGCGCGATCTCCTCGAGGAGGCCACTGTCGGGCGGCAGCACGTCGCCGATGTGCTGCGCGAAGACCAGCTGGAACGCCTCGTTCTCGATCGGCAGCGGGCGCGCCGCGCAGACGATATCGCCGGCGAGCGCATCGCCGCGCGCGTGAAGGCGGAGCGCCGTCAGCGGGCCTGCGTCGACGGGCAGCACGCGCGCCGCCGCGTCGGGCTGCAGCAGCAGCGCGCGGCCGGCCGGCTGGCGCGCCGCGTGTGGCGGGAGGTGTCCGAGCTCCTCGCGGAGCAGCGCCTCGACCTCGGGCAGCGCAAACAGCGGTGTGGCGGCTCGGTTCACGGGATCCCGGGGCGTGCGGACCGGCGAAGTGTAGCGCGGCAACGCGACCTTAACCTCGCACCGCCTACGGCTGGCTATATTCGCGCCGCCGATGAGCGACGACCTTCGCATCCTCGCCGTGCCCGCGCTGTCGGACAACTATGTCTGGCTGCTCGCCGACGCGTCCGGCGCGGCCATCGCGGTCGATCCCGGCGAGGTCGCGCCGGTGCGCGCGGCGCTCGCGCGCGAAAAGCTCCGGCTCACGGCCGTGCTGCTGACGCACCACCATCCGGACCACATCGGCGGCGCGGCCGCGCTGACCGACGGCGGACGCATCGCGATCTACGCGCCGCACGACGAACGCATCGACGTGCCGTGCACGCGCGTCGGCGACGGCGACCGCGTCGCGATCGAAAGCCCGGCGCTCCGCTTCGACGTCATCGCGGTTCCCGGCCACACGAAGAGCCACATCGCCTACTTCGGCCAAGGCATCGTGTTCTGCGGCGACACGCTCTTCAGCGTCGGCTGCGGGCGCATCTTCGAAGGCACGCCCGCACAGATGCTCGCCTCGCTCGACCGCCTCGCCGCCCTGCCGGCCGACACGCTTGTCTGCTGCGGCCACGAATACACCGAGGCGAACTGCGCGTTCGCCGAGACCGTCGATCCGCGCAACGCGGCGTTGTCGCGCCGCCTCGCGCAGGCGCGCGCGCAGCGCGGCCACGGCACGCCGACCGTGCCGGTATCGCTGGCAGAGGAGCGCGCGTGCAATCCGTTCCTGCGCGTCGACACCGACGCGATCGTCGCCGCTTTGCCCGATACGCAGGATCGCGTCGGACGCTTCGCCGAGCTTCGCCGGCGCAAGGACGGGTTCCAGGCGCCGGCTGCGTGAGGCCGCACGCACGCTGGCGCGCGTTCGCGCTCGCGGCCTCGGCCGTGTTGCTGGCCGCGTGCTCGACATCGCCCGAGCGGCCCGCTGTTCCCGCGCCCCCCCTCGTCACGCCGCCGCCTCCGGCGACGCCGCCCGCCGAATCGTCCGGACCGGCAGGGCCCGGCGCGGCCGCCACGCACGTCGCCGTCGAAGTCGCCTCGCCGTGGCCGGCACTTCGCGACCGTTTCGCGATGAAGAGCTGCGACTACCGGCCGCAGGTCGTGCGCTGGGCGCGCCGCTACACGGCGTCGCCGCGGCATTTCACGGCGAGCTGGGCGCGCGCGATGCCGTTCCTCGAGATCGTCGTCGAGGAGCTCGACCGGCGCGGGCTGCCCGGCGAGTTCGCGATGCTGCCTTTCGTCGAAAGCGGTTACGAGCCCGTCGCCTCGCACGGCGAGCGTCCGGCCGGCATGTGGCAGCTCGATCCCGATACCGCGCGCGAGGAAGGCCTCGTCATCACGGCCGACTACGACGGGCGCCTCGATGTCGCCGCGTCGACGACGGCGGCCCTCAGCCTCATCGAGCGCTACCAGAAGGAGTTCGGCGACTGGCGGCTCGCCGACATGGCGTTCAACTCGGGCGAGTATCGCGTCAAGAATCTGCTCAAGGGCCGCGACGCGCATTCGATGACGGCGGCCGAGCTCGGCAAGCTCGCTTTCAATCCGATCACGCACGACCATCTCGACCGGCTGCTCGCGCTCTCGTGCATCGTGGCCGATCCGGCGCGCTTCGGCGTGACGTTGCCCGAACCGTCGGTCGGCGCGCGGCTCAAGACGATCATCCTGCAATCGGGCATGGACGTGCGGCTCGCGGCGCGGCTCGCGGGCGTCGAGACGTCCGAGCTCAAGCGCTACAACGCGGCTTACCGGCACAACCGCATGACGTCGGGCATGCCGTATCAGCTTCTGATGCCGGCGAGCAGCGTCGACAGGTTTCAGGCCGCCGCGCAGGCGGTTCCGGTCGCGCTGTGGAACGACTGGCGCGAGCAGAAGGCGGCGCGCACGAGCGGGCTCGCGTCATGGGCGGCGGAGGTCGGCATCCCGGTCGCGGTGCTCGCGGCGGCGAACTCGATGGGCGAAACCGAGACGGTCGGGCCGACGACGCGACTCCTGCTGCCGGGACACGAGGCGGACGCGCCGGCAAAGGCCGGGCATTCGTCGACCTACGTGATCAAGGCGGGCGACACGCCGACCAGCATCGCGCACGCATGCGGCGTCTCGCTCGCGGAATTGAAGCGCATGAACCCCGCGCTCGACGCCAAGCGGCTCAGGCCCGGCGTGCGCCTCAACGTCGGCGCCGCGGACTGAGCCGGCGGGTTAAAATCGCCGCTTCGCCGATTCGATCCCACCCCGATTTTTTCCCTGGAGGTTTCATGGGCTTCCTGCACGGCAAGCGCGCGCTGATCACCGGTGTGCTGAATCACCGTTCGATCGCCTGGGGCATCGCGAACGCGATGCACCGCGAGGGCGCCGAGCTTGCG
>CALFNI010000030.1 GCA_937902695.1 uncultured Rhodanobacteraceae bacterium | reverse complement strand
GGCTGGCTGTGAGGAGGGCCGGGATTGGGGATTCGGGATTCGGTGAATCGCGATCGTCGCGCTTACCATTCGAATCCCAAATCCCGAATCCCCAATCCCGGCTCTTGAAGAAATCCGATTTCCACTTCGACTTGCCGCCCGAGCTGATCGCGCAGGCGCCGCTCGCGGAGCGCTCGGCGAGCCGGCTGCTCGTCGTCGACGCGAAGCACGGGAAACTCGAAGACCGCCGCTTCACCGATCTCGTCGAGCTCATCGCGCCGGGCGATCTCGTCGTCTTCAACGACACGCGCGTGCTGCCCGCGCGGCTTTTCGGCCGCAAGGAGACCGGCGGCGCGATCGAGATCCTGATCGAGCGCATCACCGGCGCGCACGAGGCGCGCGTGCAGCTCGGTGTCAGCAAGAAGCCGAAGGCGGGCGGACGGATACTGTTCGGGGACGGCACCGCGGCGACCGTGCTCGGCCGCGACGGCGCGTTCTTCGCGCTGCGCTTCGAGGGGCCCGAGCCGCTCGAAAAGCTGCTGCTGCGCCTCGGCCGCATGCCGCTGCCGCCGTATATCGATCGCGCGGCCGACAGCGCCGACGACGAGCGCTACCAGACCGTTTACGCGCGCGAAGCGGGCGCGGTCGCGGCGCCGACGGCGGGACTTCATTTCGACACGCCGCTCCTGGATGCGCTGGCCGCGCGCGGCGTGCAGTTCGGCTACGTGACGCTGCACGTCGGCGCCGGCACGTTCCAGCCGGTACGCGCGGAGCGCATCGAAAACCATGTCATGCACCGCGAATGGCTCAACGTCGGCGCGGAGCTCGTCGAGAAGATCCGGAAGACGCGCGCCGACGGCGGCCGCGTCATTGCGGTCGGCACGACGGTCGTGCGCGCACTCGAGACCGCGACACGCGACGGCGTCCTGCAGCCGTTCGCCGGCGAAACGCAGATCTTCATCTTCCCGGGCTACCGCATCACGAGCGTCGATGCGCTGGTCACGAACTTCCACCTGCCGGAATCGACGTTGCTGATGCTCGTCTCGGCCTTCGCGGGACGCGAGACGATGCTGGCGGCGTATCGTCACGCGGTCGGGCAGCGCTATCGCTTTTTCTCGTACGGGGATGCGATGCTCATCTGGCCGGCCCACGCCCGTCATTCCGGCGAAAGCCGGAACCCATTTTGATTTTCGTGCCGAGCACCCAAACATGGATCCCGGCTTTCGCCGGGATGACGCCATAGCGATGCACTTCGAACTCCTGACCACCGACGGAGCCGCGCGCCGCGGCCGCATGACGTTCGTGCGCGGCACGGTCGAGACGCCCGCGTTCATGCCGGTCGGCACCTACGGCTCGGTCAAGGCGATGTCGCCGCGCGAGCTCGAAGGCGTCGGCGCCGAGATCATCCTCGGCAACACGTTCCACCTGTTCCTTCGACCGGGCCTCGATGTCATCGGCGACTTCGGCGGATTGCACCGTTTCATCGGCTGGAACCGGCCGATCCTGACCGATTCCGGCGGCTTCCAGGTCTTCAGCCTCGCGCACAAGCGCAAGATCACCGAGGCGGGCGTCACGTTCGCATCGCCCGTCGACGGCGCGACGGTATTCCTGTCGCCCGAGGAATCGATGCGCATCCAGCGCGTGCTCGATTCCGATATCGCGATGATCTTCGACGAGTGCACGCCGTATCCGGCCGACGAGACGACCGCGCGCGCATCGATGGAGCTGTCGCTCCGCTGGGCCGAGCGGAGCCGCAAGGCGCACGAAGGCAATCGGAATGCCCTCTTCGGCATCGTGCAGGGCAGCGTCTATCCGGCGCTGCGGCATCGCTCGGCCGACGCGCTGAAGGCGATCGGCTTCGACGGCTACGCGATCGGCGGCCTCGCGGTGGGCGAGCCCGAACACGAGCGCAACGCGATCCTCGAAGCGGTCGAACCGCTGTTGCCGGCGGATCGGCCGCGCTATCTGATGGGCGTCGGCCGGCCCGAGGATCTCGTCGAAGCGGTCCGTCGCGGCATCGACATGTTCGACTGCGTGATGCCGACGCGGAACGCGCGCAACGCGCACCTCTTCACGCGGCACGGTACGCTGCGCATCCGCAACGCGAAGTACGAACGCGACACCCGCCCGCTCGACGAGGCGTGCGGCTGCTACACCTGCCGCTCGGGCTTCAGCCGCGCCTATCTTCGCCACCTCGACCGCTGCGGCGAGATGCTCGGGCCGCAGCTGGCGACGATCCACAATCTTCATTACTACCAGGCGCTCATGGCCGGGCTGCGGGAAGCCATCGCGGCCGGCCGCCTGGCGGATTTCGTGGCGGAGTTCCACGCCTTGCGCCGGCCGGCGGCCGGGGACGCGGGATAGGCAGGGCGCCTCGGGCCCGCGATCCGGTCGAACCCGCCCCGAATGCCGAATCCCGGCCTTTCGCCCCGCTATGGCATAATCCGCGACCCTTTTTTAACGAGGCCCCGCCGCCCGGCGGCCGGCCTCGACCCGGAGCTCCGATGGATTTCTTCATTTCCAGCGCATATGCGCAGGCCGCCGCGCCCGCCGCGGCGCCGAACCCGCTGATGTCGTTCCTGCCGCTGGTGATCCTGTTCGTCATCTTCTATTTCATGCTGATCCGGCCGCAGATGAAGCGCGCCAAGGAGCAGCGCTCGATGATCTCGGCGCTCGCCAAGGGCGACGAGGTGCTGACCAACGGCGGCCTCCTCGGCCGGATCGAGGACATCGCGGACCAGTTCGTGACGCTCGAAATCGCGCCGAACGTGACCGTGAAGCTGCAGAAGCAGGCGATTTCGGCCGTGCTGCCGAAGGGCACGCTGAAGGCATCGTCCTGATCCGTCCGCCGTCCGCGCGCGGCGGGAACGCCGCGCGGCGGCTGCGGTCGATGGATTTCCCGATAGATTCCGCGGGCCGGAACGGCGGCCCACAACGGTTACCCAAGTCCTGACCTCATGAACGATTTTCCCCGCTGGAAATACGTGGTCGTCGTCGTGGTGCTGCTGCTCGGCATCCTTTACGGCATACCGAACCTCTTCCCGCAGCAGCCGTCCGTGCAGATCTCGGCCAATCGCGGCGCGACCGTCGATCAGGCGCTGAAGGAAAAGGCGCAGGGTATCCTCGAGAAGGACAAGATCGCGTTCCAGAGCCTCGAGCTCCTCGGCGAGCACGTCGTCGTCCGTTTCAACGGCGTCGACGATCAGACCAAGGCATCCGACGCGCTCCGCACGGAGCTCGGCGACTCGTACATCGTCGCGCTGAACCTCGCCTCGACGGTGCCCTCGTGGATGCGCGCGATCGGCGCGAACGCGATGCCGCTCGGCCTCGACCTTCGCGGCGGCGTGCATTTCCTGATGCAGGTCGACGACAAGGACGTCATGGAGAAGCAGCTGCAGCGCTACGCGGACGACATCCGCGCGGCGTTGCGCGACAAGAACATCCGCTACACCTCGGTCGGCCGCGGCGGCAACGGGCTCGTCGTGACGCTGAAGAGCGCCGACGACCGCGACGCGGCGCTGACGGTGATCCAGGCCAAGCTCCCGGACATCACGATCGCGACCGGCCAGACCATCGGCGATGCGTACACGCTGAACGCCAGCGTCAAGGACACGCGCATCAAGGAAATCGCGCAGAACACGATCCGGCAGAACGTCGCGACGCTGCGCAACCGCATCAACGCGCTCGGCGTCGCCGAGCCGCTCATCCAGCAGCAGGGCGACACGCGCATCGTCGTCGAGCTCGCCGGCGTGCAGGATCCGGGCGAAGCGAAGAAGCTGCTCGGCACGATCGCGACGCTGGAATACCACGCCGTCGACGAGAGCGTGACGAATCCGTACGAAGCCGAGAAAACCGGCGTCGTTCCGCCGGACAGCCGCATCTATCACCGCCGCGAGCGCGGCGCCGACGGCAAGCCGATTCCGATCGTGCTCAAGAAGAAGATCATCGTCTCCGGCGACGAGATGGTCGACGCGTCGAGCGCGCCCGATCCGCAGTCGGGCACGCCGGCGGTTTCGGTGCGGCTCAACGCGGCCGGCGGCCGCAAGATGCTCGATTTCACCAGCCAGAACGTCGGCAAGCCGATGGCCGTCGTCTACATCGAGCGCACGCCCGAGACGAAGATCATCGACGGCAAGGAAGTGCGCAGCGCCAAGGTCACCGAGGAAGTCATCAATTCGGCGACGATCCGCGGCGTCTTTTCGAACCAGTTCTCGACGACCGGCCTCGGCAGCAACAAGGAAGCGTCGGATCTCGCCCTCCTGCTCCGTTCCGGCTCGCTGGCGGCGCCGATCGACATCGTCGAGGAGCGCGTGATCGGCCCGTCGATGGGCCAGGACAACATCGCCAAGGGCATCAAGGCCGTCATCCTC
>CALFNI010000029.1 GCA_937902695.1 uncultured Rhodanobacteraceae bacterium | reverse complement strand
GGACAGTTTCATCAATGCCTGCCCGGCCGGCCAGATCGGCGCCGCGGGGTGGTCGCGCCGCACGGCTTCGGCCGTTGCGACCGACACGAGCGGATTCTTGAAGAAGCTTCCGGCGTTGCCGATCACCTGCGGGTTCGGCAGCTTGCGCATGCGGATCCGCGTGATCGCCTCGGCGATGCTCGCCGGGCGCGGCTCCGTCGCGCCGAGCGCGGCGAGCTCTTCGTCGACGCCGGCGTAGTCGAGCCGCGGCTCGCGCGTGCGCGGCAGGTCGAACACCACGGCCGTGATCACGTAGCGGCCCGGCACGCGCTTGAACAGCGAGTCCCGGTAGGCGAACGCGCATTCGGCATTCGAAAGCTCGACGAAGCGCGCGCCTTCGCGATCCCACGCCTCGACCTGCACCACGAACTCGCGCACCTCGACGCCGTAGGCGCCGATGTTCTGCATTGGCGCCGCGCCGACCGAGCCCGGAATCGCGACGAGGTTCTCCAGCCCGGCGAAGCCCTGCCCGATCGACCAGTGCACGAAATCGTTCCAGTTCTCGCCGGCCTCGACGCGGACGCGCGCGCGATCGGCGCGCGCGTCGAGCACCGCGATGCCGCGCGTCGCCATCGACAGCACGACGCCGGGCCAGTCGCGCGTGAACAGGATGTTGCTGCCTTCGCCGAGCACGAGCACCGGCCGCGACCTGAGCGCGGCGAAGCCGAACAGCTCCGGCAACGCATCGCGCCTGCGCACGTCGATCAGGAGATCCGCGCGCGCGGCGACGTGGAACGTGTTGCGCCCTTCGAGCGATGCGTTCTCGACGATCGTGTAGCCGGCGCCTTCGGCTTTGGCGTTCATCATGCGGCGCGCGCGGCCCCGCGTGCGCGGATCGCCTCGACGCATTCGCCGATCAGCGCAGGTCCGCGAAACACCATGCCGGTGTAGAACTGCACGAGCGTGGCGCCGGCGTCGACCTTGGCGGCGGCGTCGCCGCCTTCGACGATGCCGCCGACGCCGATGATCGGCATGCGCCCGCCGATGCGCTTGGCCATGCCGCGCAGCACGGCCGTCGATTTCGCGAACAGCGGCCGGCCGGACAGGCCGCCGATTTCGCCGGCGTGCTTCAGGCCGGCGACGGGCGCGCGGTCGATCGTCGTGTTCGTGCAGATCAGGCCGTCGATGCCGCTCGCCAGCAGCACGTCGGCGATGCCGTCGAGCTCGGTCTCGGCGAGATCGGGTGCGATCTTGAGCAGCATCGGCTTGCGCGCGCCGTGCTTGGCCGCGAGCCTTTCCTGCGCATCGCGCAGCGTGCCGATGAAGCGCTTCAGGGTTTCCTCGTCCTGGAGGTCGCGCAGGCCCTGCGTGTTCGGCGAGGAGATATTGATCGTGACGTAGCTTGCGCGCGCATAGACCCGCTCGAGGCAGAAGAGATAATCGTCGACGGCACGCTCGTTCGGCGTGTCCTTGTTCCTGCCGATGTTGATGCCGAGGGGACCCGCGAACCGGGCACGCTCGGCATTTCTTACGAGGGCGTCAACGCCGCCGTTGTTGAAGCCGAGCCGGTTGATGACCGCCTGCGCTTCGGGCAGCCGGAACATGCGCGGCTTCGGATTTCCGGCCTGCGGGCGCGGCGTCGTCGTGCCGATCTCGATGAACCCGAAGCCGAGCGCGGCAAGCGCGTCGACGTGCGCGCCGTTCTTGTCGAGGCCGGCGGCGAGGCCGACGGGATTGGCGAAACGGAGCCCGAACGCGTCGACCGGCAGCGGTGCCGGCCGTGCCGCCAGCAGCGCATTGAAACCGGTGCGGTACGCGGTTTCGATCGAGACGAGCCCGAGATCGTGCGCGCGCTCGGCATCGAGGCAGAACAGGAACGGGCGGGCGAGGGCGTACATCACGAATCGAGGCGGCCGGGATAGACGTGTGTATCGTAGAGCATCGTGACGCGGCCGTTGCCGGCAGCACGCTCGAACAGCGTGCGAACGCGATCGGAGAAGCGCTCCGCGGGATCGCAGGAACCTGTCGTGCTCAATGGACGAGATGCGCGAGGAACGCGAGACCGCCGAGGAAGAAGAACACGAACAGGATGGCGGCGATGAAGAGCGCGAGATGCGCCCAGCCGAGGATCAGCCCCGCGAGGGCGAGCCCGTCGCCTTCGATCGTCCCCGGCGGCGCGCGGCGGATCTCGTTGCGCGCGCTGTGGCCGAGGATGACGGCGAGGATCGCGCCGATGAACGGAAGCACGCACCACGAAAGGACGCCGAACACGAGGCTCGCGATCGCGGTGCCGCTGGTGCGTGGGGCGATGCTGTTCATCGGTCGATATGCCGGGAGGACCGCGAAAGCATAGCCGCATTTTCCCCTCTGCCGCATGGCAGAGGGGGAACGGTGCTATTTCCCGGCGACGGCTGTCGGCGGCGCGGCGGGGAACGTCACCGCCGGACCCTTCGGCGCGACGCCCGGCGGCAATGCCGCCGGCGCCGGCTCGCCGGCGCGACCGAGCGAATGCACGTAGGCCCAGAGCGCTTCGAGGTCGTCATCGCTCATCGCGTTGATGGCCCAGTACGGCATCGGCGGGCGCGTCCTTAGATTCTTCGCGAATGCTTTCCACGTCGCGAGATCCATCGCGTTGATGCGCAGGCGCAGGTTCGGCGGATACGTCGTGCCCCAGTCGCCCTGCCAGCCGAGACGATCGCCGGTCAGCCATTGCGTCTCGGACACGTTGCCGGCCGCGAGCGCGAAGCCCGGCGTGTGGCAGTCGTTGCAGCCGCCGAGCATGACGAGATAACGGCCGCGCGCGACGAGACGGGCATCGGAGTTGTCGGCCGCCGTCTTGCCGGCGGCGAATGCCGCGAGCGCGCCGAACGCGCCCGCGAGCAGCAGTGCGGTCATCAGTGTCTTCGACATCGCAGCATCCTCGGTCGGTCCGCGGAACGCGGGGGATGCTGCCTAGAACGGAGCGGCGCGCCGAAACCTATCAGCGTCAGCCGACGACCTCGAACCAGAGGCTGCCGCCGCCGTAGGCGACGCCGGGCGCAAGGCCGAGCGCATGAAGCGGGCACGCCGCGCACAGGCGCTATCC
>CALFNI010000028.1 GCA_937902695.1 uncultured Rhodanobacteraceae bacterium | reverse complement strand
GTGATTGACGGTTGTTTCGGTGATGCTCTGGATCTGGCCGACGTCGGGTCCGCTCGCGACGCGGCGAACCAGCGGGCAGTAGGTCGTGAATCCCGCGGCGCAGAGGTCGAGCACCGATTGTGCGTTGACCGTCGTGATGTTGTTCCTGATGTAGATGCGCCACGCATCGGCGCTCAGCGAGACGCCTTCGAGCCAGTTCGGGTCGTAGACGATGCCGAAGTCGTACGAGCGGCCGTATTCGGGGCCGAGCTTCAGGCCGGCATAGTCGGGACCGGCGAAGATGCCGTTGACCGGCAGCTGTCCGGCGACGTCGTTGTTGCGGAAGCTGCTGTCGGTCGGCACGTGGACGCAGGCCGGGTTCGGCGGGTTTCCGGTGTAGCCGTCGCACGGATCGTGCGAGAGCAGCGGCGAGCTGCTCTGCGGCCCGGAGAATATGTCGGTGACGTTCGGCGCGCGGAACACGTCGGAGACGGTGCCGCGCAGCAGCAGATCCTCGACCGGCCGCCATTCGAGCGCGAGCTTTCCGTTGCTGGTCGTGCCGAAGCTCGAGTAATCCGAATAGCGATCGCCGAGCGTCACGTTCAGCGCGTGCACGAACGGCAGGTCGCGCAGCAGCGGCACGAAGAGCTCGGCGTAGATTTCGCGCACGTTGTAGCCGCCCTGCAGCGCGGAGGTGCATTGGCTGCCGAGCGTGCAGGTCAGCGTGTCGTGGTTGATCACGAGCGAGGTGTCGACGGTGCTGCGCGTGTATTCCTCGCGGTACGACGCGCCGACGGCGAGCTGCGCCGTGCCCGCGGGAAGATCGGCGAGCGAGCCGTGCAGGTCGGCGCGCACGACGCGCTCCTGCTGGAAATACGCCGTCGATGCCGGCGCGCCGGCACGGCGCAGCGCCGCGATCGTGTCCGGATCGTCGAGGTTGAACACGTTGATCGGCGTGCAGCCGTCGATCGCGTGTCCGGGCGTGCCGCAACGCACGCTGCCGGTCGCCGAGTCGAAGAACGACGGACCCGTTTCGCGATTCAGGATATCGATGTTCGGCAAGCCCTCGGTGTTGTTCGTATAGGCGTAGTGGCCGTAGTCGAGGCCGGCTTCCCAGTTCCACGGCTGACCCCAGGCATCGAACGCGCCGCGAAAGCCGGTCGAGGCGTGATCGTCGTTGACGCCGTATGCGCCGCGACGGTTGCCGAGCGTGGCCAGGCGCGCGTCGAACTCGGCGCCGTCGGGCGCGAAGTCGACGCCGAACGGGTTGTAGTAGCTGTCCGCGGAAATGACGACGCCGGCGTTCGTGAGGTAGATCGCGGGCGCGAGCTGGAACGCGGACGCCGCCTTGTTGTGCATCAGCGCGGCGTACGCCTCGATGCGGTCGGAGAGCCTGTAGCTGCCGTTGACGAAGACGCCCGTGCGCTCCTGCGGCGTCATGATCAGGTTGACGCTGGCGAAGTTGTAGCGGTCGGTCGGCGTCGTCGGCGTGCCGTTGTTGACGTAGCAGTGATAGTCGGTCGCGACGTTCAGCCCGTTCGTGCCTGGATTGCGTGCAATGAAACCCGACTGGCAATTCGGAAAGAGATCGGCGAACGCATCGGGAATCTGTATGTGTCCGTAGGGAGACGCCGCCGAGCCGCCGATGTAGCCCTGCGGCGTCTGCGCGCCGTAGAGCTGGCCGAACGACGAGAAGCCGTTGGTGCCGTAGAGCGAGACCGACGTCTTCGAGAAATCGCGGTGGCTGGCGAGGGCCTGATCGGTCTTGTTGTAACTGATGCCGGCCATGATCGAACCCTTGTCCGAGGTCTGGCCGAACGCGAACTGGTAGCCGCGCTGCGCGCCGTCGTCGCGGTCGGAGATGCCGTAGTTGGCGGTGAGCTCGGCGCCCTGGTATTCGCTGCGCAGGATGAAATTGACCACGCCAGCCACCGCGTCCGAGCCGTAGACCGACGATGCGCCGTCGGTCAGCACCTCGATGCGTTCGATCATGTTCGCCGGGATGTCGTTCGGATTCGCGCCGATGAAGCGATGTCC
>CALFNI010000027.1 GCA_937902695.1 uncultured Rhodanobacteraceae bacterium | reverse complement strand
CTCAAACGTCGCCGAACTGGACAGATCGGACCGACTCGGCGAGACTAGCCGCCCCTTTTTGGCGAGGGTTGCGTCTTGGCCCGGCTGCTCGTACTGCACGGACCCAATCTGAACCTGCTCGGTCAGCGCGAGCCGGCCGTCTACGGCCGCACGACACTTGCCGCGATCGACGCCGATCTTGCAGCGATCGCGCATGAATCGGGTCACGATCTCGCCTCCTTTCAGTCGAACTCTGAAGGCGCGCTCATCGACCGGATCCACGCGGCGGCCCGCGATGGAACCGCGTTCATCGTGATCAATCCGGGGGCCCTGACGCACACCAGCATCGCGCTCCGCGACGCGCTCGCGGCGGTGGCGATCCCGTTCGTCGAGGTACACCTCTCGAACGTGCACGCCCGCGAGCCGTTCCGGCATCGCTCGTACATCGCCGACCTCGCCGTCGGCGTCATCACGGGATTCGGCGCGGACAGCTACCGGCTCGGCCTTTCGGCCGCATTGAGGCGTCTCGCCAGCTGAGCGGGACCGACAACGACGACGTTCCACGACCTTTTCAGGAAGGCCTCCCCATGGACCTCCGCAAGATCAAGAAGCTGATCGACCTGCTCGAGGAATCGAACCTCGCCGAAATCGAGATCAAGGAAGGCGAAGAGACGGTGCGCCTTTCGCGGATCCCGAAGGGCATGGTCACCACGATGCCCGCCGCCGCGCCCGCGCTTCCGGCGCGCACCGAACAGCCGGTCGCCCCGGCGCCGACATCCGCAGCACCGGGCGCGCCGCCCGCGGAGAAGCCGGCGCCCGAAGGCCACGTCGTCACGGCGCCGATGGTCGGCACGTTCTACGCCTCGCAGAATCCGGAATCGCCGGCGTTCGTGAAGGTCGGCCAGAAGGTCAAGGCCGGCGACACGCTCGGCATCATCGAAGCGATGAAGATGTTCAACCAGATCGAGTCCGACGTCGCCGGCACCGTGCTCGCCGTGCTCGTCAGCAACGGGCAGCCGGTCGAGTTCGATGAACCGATGTTCGTCATTGGCTAGAGCGTCGTCATTCCCGCGAAGCGGGAATCCATCTTGATGTTCGAACGTGGATGCCCGCTTGCGCGGGCATGACGCCGGGAGAAGAAATGCTCGATAAAGTCGTCATCGCGAATCGCGGCGAGATTGCACTCAGGGTCCTGCGCGCATGTCATGCGCTCGGCATTCGCACCGTCGCCGTCCATTCGACGGTCGATCGCAACCTGAAACATGTCGGCATGGCCGACGAATCGATCTGCATCGGTCCCGCGCCGGCGGCCGAGAGCTACCTCAACGTGCCGGCGATCATCGCCGCGGCCGAAGTCACGGACGCGCAGGCGATCCATC
>CALFNI010000026.1 GCA_937902695.1 uncultured Rhodanobacteraceae bacterium | reverse complement strand
GACAGCATCGGCTGCGCCGCGAGCGCATGCGCCATCTCGCGGAGCTTCGCGATCACGGCATCCAGCGTCGGCAGCAGCACGCCGGCGCGCGCGTCGCGCAGCATCAGCGCGTAGGCGAGGTTGTTGATGTCCTCGCTCGTGCACGCGAAGTGCACGAACTCGCTCGCCGCCGCAAGCTCGCCGTTGCCGGCGATGCGCTCCTTGATGAAGTACTCGACGGCCTTGACGTCGTGATTGGTCGTCCGCTCGATCGCCTTGATGCGGGCTGCATCGTCCTCGGAGAAATCGCCTGCGAGCTTTTCGAGCGCCGTGCGCGCCGCGTTCGAGAACGGCGCGACCTCGACGATGCCGGCGTCGTCGCCGAGCGCGAGAAGCCAGCGCACCTCGACGAGCACGCGCCGCTTCATGAGGCCGTATTCGCTGAAGATCGGGCGCAGGTTCTCGACTTTGGCCGCGTAGCGGCCGTCGAGCGGAGACAGGGCGGTGAGCGCGCTCAAGGCCATCGCGTCGGACATTCCCGGGGAAACGGCGGAAGTTTACACCGAGCCGCTATAATCGCTGACCCCGGTTATTACTTTCCCTTCGAGGCTCCAATGAGCGACTACCGCATCGAGCGCGACAGCATGGGCGAGTTGAAGGTGCCCGCCGACGCGCTCTACGGCGCGCAGACGCAGCGCGCGGTCGACAACTTCCCGATCTCCGGTACGCCGATGCCGCGCGAGTTCATCCGCGCGCTCGGGCTCATCAAGTCGGCGGCGGCGCAGGCGAACGCCGATCTTGGCCACCTCGGGAAGACAAAGGCGCGTGCGATCCGCAAGGCTGCCGGGCGCGTCGCGGCCGGCGAGTTCGATGCGCAATTCCCGCTCGACGTGTTCCAGACGGGGTCCGGCACGTCGTCGAACATGAATGCGAACGAGGTCATCGCGCACGTCGCGGCGAACGCCGGCGTCAAGGTGCATCCGAACGACGACGTCAACAACGGCCAGTCGTCGAACGACGTCATCCCGACCGCTATCCAGGTGAGCGCGACGCTGTTGACGACCGAGCAGCTGCTGCCGGCGCTTGCGCACCTCAGGAAGACGCTCGAGCAGCGCGCGCGCGAGCTGCGCAAGGTGGCCAAGACCGGCCGCACGCATCTGATGGACGCGATGCCGGTGACGTTCGGGCAGGAGCTCGGCGGCTGGGCCGCGCAGATCCGCTCGAACATCGAGCGCATCACCGATGCGCTGAAGCGCCTGCGCCGCCTGCCGCAGGGCGGCACGGCGGTCGGCACCGGCATCAACGCCGATGCCAAGCTCGGACCTGCGATCGCGGCCGAGCTTTCGCGCATGACGAAAGTGAAGTTCGAATCGGCCGACAACTATTTCGAGGGCATCAGCTCGCAGGACGCGGCGGTCGAGCTCTCGGGACAGCTCAAGACGCTCGCGTGCAGGTTGATGAAGATCTCGAACGACCTTCGCTGGATGAACTCCGGCCCGCTGGCGGGCCTCGGCGAGATCGAGCTCCCGGCGCTGCAGCCCGGCTCGTCGATCATGCCGGGCAAGGTCAATCCGGTCATTCCCGAAGCGATGGCGATGGTCTGCGCGCAGGTCATCGGCAACGACACCACGATCACGATCGCCGGCCAAAGCGGCAACTTCCAGTTGAACGTCATGTTGCCGGTGATCGGACTCAACCTCCTGCAGTCGATCGGGATACTGGCGAGCGCGGTGCGCCTCCTCGCCGACAAGGCGATCGCCGGCTTCAAGGTGCGTGAAGACCGCATCAAGGAAGCGCTGGAAAGAAATCCGATCCTCGTCACTGCATTGAATCCGGTGATCGGTTATGAAAAGGGCGCGTCGACGGCCAAGCAGGCATACAAGGAAGGCCGCGCGATCCTCGACGTCGCGCTCGAAACGACCGGCCTCTCGCGCAGCGAGCTCGCGGCGCTGCTCGATCCCGAGGCGCTGACGAAAGGCGGCATCCACGGCGGTTCGGCGGGCGGCTGAGACGGCGAGCGTCAACCTGAATGTAAAAGCGTGCCGCGCTCGTCGCGGCTTTCGCAGTGCGTCGTGGCCTCTGGCACATGCCGCGCGGCGGCGTGCGACGACAATCGCCCGTCGCGGGTCTTACGCAACGATTGGGAATGGGGCCATCGCAATGAAAGTCAGAAAGTTACTGCTCGCCGCGGCGCTTGCCGCGGGAGCTCCGGTCTTCGCGCAGCAGAACGTCGACATCTCCGGCACCGAGTTCCAGTCGGGCGGCGGTGACGCGAAGCTCGCGACGGTCGGTCGCGAAGCCGCGAAGTCCGGCAAGCGCGTCGTCGTCACGGCGCCGCAGGAATGGCACGGCAAGATCGCGGCCAAGATCCGCGCCGGCGGCGCGGCCGACGTCGTCATGAAGGACGGCTTCTACGAGAACGTGCTGGTGCGCGTCGAGGAGAAGCCGGCCGAGCCGCCGAAGCCAGAGCCCAAGCCCGAACCGAAGCGCGTCGCGTCCGAGCGCGTGCCGGTCGACGTCCCGGGTCCGAAGCCGACGCTGCCGCCGCCGAGCGAGCCCGCGCCTGCGCCGGTCGTATCGGCGCCGCCGCCGGTGGCCGCGACCGCGCCGGCCCCCGTGCAGCACGCGCCGGCGCCGCAGGCATCGCCGCCGGCGGCGCAGCAGGTTGCCGTCGCCAAGCCTGCCGTCGCGCCTGCGCCGGCGACGCCGGACGTCGCGAAGATCCAGAAGCGCCTCGAGGATTCGCTCAACAACGGCCGCGAGGCCGAGGGTCCGCTCGCGGTTTCCGGGCTGCGGCCGGGCGATTTCATTTTCGTCGACGGCGCCGTGCGCGCGGTCGTGCGTCGCGAGAGCCTGCGCCCGCGCATGTTCTGGCTCGACGGCGATCTCGATCTGCGGCGCGCGGAGCTGAAAGAGCTCGGCGCGAACCGCTACCAGGTCATCGACCCGATCGCCGGCGGCACGAACTACGCGCTGCGCGAGGATCGCACGGCCGAGTCGAAGTCGCTCCTCGCCGCCGTGCCGCCCGACAATGCGCCGGGCCGCGCGACGTTCGAGCGCGACTACAACGACGGCCATTCGATCGACGAGACGATCACGGTCGAGAAGCTCCGCTCGGCGGACATCGTCTATGTCGGCAAGGGCATGGCGGTGGTCGTGCGGCGCGAGGGCGCGAAGCTGACGCGCTACTGGCTCGAGGGCACGCTCGATCTCGGCCAGCCCGGCCTGCAGAAGGACGGCACGAACAAGTACAAGGTGATCAGCGATACGATCCGCTGAACCTGCCATCCCGACACGAAAAAAGGGCCGCGCGAGCGGCCCTTTTTGTGTTGCGCGTCCTGCGCCGGTCAGGCCGCCGTCTCGATCCGCCGCTGACGGCAATAGATGGCCGCGGCGAGAAGCGCGAGACCCGCGACGACGCCGACCCAGAGATTCGGCTCGGCGAGGAGGCCATAGACGTTCGACGGGTCGAACGTCGAGACGACGTGATCGGGATTCAGCGAGCGGCTGATGTGGCTCCCGAGCACCGTCGACCCTTCGGCCTTCATCCAGCTGCCCGGCAGGATGCTGAAGAGCAGGCGGCCGAGGATGCCGGCGAGGTGCAGGTCGTCCGGAATGTGCGGCGCGCCGAGCTTGCCGAGCCACCAGTTCAACATCAGCACGATCAGCGGAACCATCACGGCCCAGAGGAACGGCCTGGAGCGCACGTACGCCGACCAGAACAGCAGCCAGCCGATCGCCGGCAGCGCCCACAGCGCGCTGATCGGCAGCGTCAGCACGAGCCGCCACAGCATGCCGAGCGGGTGCGCGGCGAATATCGCCGGCAATGCGTTGAGCCCGTGCGCGCCGGCCCAGAGCGTGACGAGCACGAGGAACAGCACGTACGCCGCGGTCGCGACGACGAATGCGAGCACCGGCGCGACGATCATCGCCGACAGCGCCTTCGAGGCGACCGTCGCCGTGTCGCTCACCGGCAGCGATTTCCAGAACAGGACGCTGCGGTCGCGGCGGTCGTCGTAGAGCGCGCCGAGGAGATAGAAGAACAGCACGAAGAAGACGCCGACCGCGGTGACGCCGCCGAACATCAGCTGCGCCATGTCGAGCGCGTTGCCGGCTTCGCTCCAGTCGGCCTGGCCGATGTTGCTGCGCAGCTCGTCCAGCGAGAATCCCATGTGGATGTTCGAGCTCGAATGGAACGCCTCGGCGGAGAGGATGCCGAGCACCGTGAAGACCAGGATCACGCCGGTGATCCAGACCGGCGCCCACAGGAAGCCACCGCGGTGTTCCCAGTACTCGCGCTTCATCAGCAGCGGGATGTTGTTCATGCGTAGGTCCCTTTCATCGTCGCGACGAACAGGTCGGCGACGCTCGGTTTGTGCAGCTCGCCGAGCGCGGCGAGGCGGGTGCGCTCGATGCCGTCGAACAGGAAGATCGACTTGCCGAAGATCGTGCGCTCGTTGAGCGGCTTGAGTGCGCGCGCGGCGTCGGCCTTGTCGGGATTGACCATGACCTCGGCATAGCGCTCGCCGACTTCATCCATCGTCGCCGCGAGCGCGATCTTGCCGTCGCGGATGAAGACGAGATCGGTGAGGATGTGCTCGACCTCTTCGACCTGGTGCGTGGTCACGATGATCGTCTTGTTCTCGTCGAAGTAATCCGAGAGAAGGCTCTCGTAGAACGACTTGCGATAGAGGATGTCGAGGCCGAGCGTCGGTTCGTCCAGCACGAGCAGCTTGGCGTCGATCGCCATGACGAGCGCGAGGTGCAGCTGCACGATCATGCCCTTGGAAAGCTCGCGCACGCGCATCGACGGCGCGATCTTCGTGTGCGATAGGAACGCCTCGCATTTTTTGCGCGAGAAGCGCGGATGCACGCCGGCGACGAACTCGATCGCCTCGGATACCTTGATCCAGCGCGGCAGCACGGCGACGTCGGCGATGAAGCAGACCTGCTCCATGAGCTCGGCGCGCTGCGTGCGCGGATCGAGGCCGAGCACGCGAAGATCGCCGTCGAAATCGACGAGGCCGAGGATCGCCTTGAGGGCGGTCGTCTTGCCGGCGCCGTTCGGGCCGATCAGGCCGACGATGCGGCCGGCCTCGATGTCGAAACTGACGTGGTCGAGCGCGCGCGTCGTGCCGTAGGTCTTGGTGAGGTCTCGCGCACGCACGATGGGGTTGGCGGCGGCGTCGCTCATTTCATTTCCTCGTCGTGGCGTTCGGCTTCCATCAAATCCTTCAGCGAAAGGCCGAGGCGCGTCAGGCGCGCGTAGAGCTGGGGCCATTCGTCGGTCAGGAAGCGGTCGCGCTCGGATTTCATCAGCGCGCTGCGCGCGCCCTCGGACACGTACATGCCAAGCCCCCGTCGTTTTTCCACGAGATTCTCGTCGACCAGCTCCTGGTACGCCTTGGACACCGTGATCGGATTGATCTGGAAGTCCGCGGCGACCTGGCGCACCGACGGCAGGGCATCGCCCTGCTTGAGGACGCCGTCGAGGATCATCGCCACCACGCGGTCGCGCAGCTGGCGATAGATCGGCGTCGAGTCGTTCCACGCAATGCTCATCGTCATTCCTTGCGGAGGCGATAGACGGATTTGCCGAAAGAATAGTAGGGCATGTCCAAACCCGAGCCGGGCGCCATGCCGCCGCCGAGCGCGTGCACGGTGGCGATGACGACGCCGGTGCCGAGCGCATGCGCATCGAGCGCGCGGGCCGCGGCGAGCTCGGCAGGACCCGGATGCACGCTGACGGTCGGCAGCGTCACCATCGGCATCAGCGCGGCGAGTGCATCCCGATCGGGGCGCACGGTGACCGTCGGCAGCGTCGGGATATCGGCGTCGCCGGGCACGGCACCGGGCGAGCCCGCATGCGCGTTCGGGGTTTGGTAGGGCAGACTCGCAACGCCGGCGCCGAGGGCGTACAGCATTGCGGAGAGCAGAAGAACGGGGACCAGACGACTCGCCATGACAGCCTCCAGGGAGGTGCTCGATGAAGTAGTGTTGTAGTCAACTATAACACCAGTTCTCGGCATGTCAAGCGGTCGGCGAGAAAATCCGGAGAACCTCCGCACGCGGCCGGGAATCAAATGCGCCGGCCGCTGTCCAAGCCCCGCTGGCCGCGTCTCAGGGGGCCGGGCGGCGTTTGCCAAGGCGTTTCGCCCCGTCCAAAATACGCCGCCCCGCACCAGGTCGGGTCCGCACGGCGCGCTGCGCCGCTGCGCAACGTGACCCAGAAATCATTCGCATCCCCAGGAGCAAACATGACGCGTTTCGTGCAACAGACTCTTCTTGCGGCCGCCCTCGCCGCGACATTCGGTGTCGCCGGTGCAGAGGAGCCGGCGAAGAAGCCGGCGGCAATGACCGCGCCCGCAGCCGCTGGCGCTGCGAAGGACGCCAAGCCGCCCGTTGCGATCGACAGGAACAAGATCTCGACGATGGTCGGCATGGACATCGGCCGGGGTCTGGCGCAAATCAAGGACGACATCGACATCAAGGTCGTCGAGCAGGCGCTCGAGCAGACGCTGAAGGGCGAGAAGACCTCGCTGACGCAGGAAGAGGCGCTGCAGGTGCGCCAGGCCTATATGCAGCAGATGCAGGCCAAGCGCGTCGCCGAGCAGAAGGAAGCGGCCGAGAAGAACAAGAGCGAAGGCACGACATTCCTCGCCAAGAACAAGACCAAGTCCGGCGTGAAGACGACCGCCTCGGGACTCCAGTACGAAGTCGAGAAGGAAGGCACGGGCCCGAAGCCGAAGGCGACGGACACGGTCAAGGTCAACTACCTCGGCACGAAGATCGACGGCACCAAGTTCGACAGCTCCTACGATCGCGGCCAGCCGGCGACGTTCCCGCTCAACGGCGTGATCAAGGGCTGGAGCGAAGGCCTGCAGCTGATGCCGGTCGGCTCGAAGTACAAGTTCTACGTGCCGGCCGATCTTGCCTACGGCGAGAACGCGCCGGGCCCGATCGGCCCGAACGCGACGCTGATCTTCGAGGTCGAGCTGCTCGGCATCGAGGACGCCTCGAAGGCCGCCGCGAAGCCGGCCGCGAAGCCGGCCGACAAGGACGCCAAGAAGCCCGCGGCCGCACCGAAGAAGGATGCCGACAAGCACTGACCGTCGGCTGTCACCAACGAAAAGGCGCGCCATACTCCGGCGCGCCTTTTTTGTTTCTTGAGCCGGATGCCTCGCCGGCTCCGCAAGCGGGACGTCATTCATGCGCGTAACCATCTTCGGCACCGGCTACGTCGGCCTCGTGACCGGAACCTGCCTCGCCGAAGTCGGCAACGATGTCGTCTGCGTCGACGTCGACGCCGGCAAGATCGCGCGCCTCGGGCGCGGCGAGATTCCGATCTACGAGCCCGGCCTCGAGCCGCTCGTGAGGGCGAACTTCAAGAGCGGACGCCTCAGGTTCACGACCGATGCGCAGGCCGCGATGGCCAATGCGCAGGTCGTCTTCATCGCGGTCGGCACGCCGCCCGACGAGGACGGCAGCGCGGACCTGACCCACGTGCTCGAAGTCGCGCGCACGATCGGACGCACGCTGACGAAGGCCGTTGTCGTCGTCAACAAGTCGACCGTGCCGGTCGGCACCGCGGACTCGGTTCGCGCGGCGATCTCGGGCGAGCTCGCCGCGCGCGGGGCGGAGATCGCGTTCGATGTCGTCTCGAATCCCGAGTTCCTCAAGGAAGGCGACGCCGTGCAGGACTGCATGCGTCCGGACCGCATCATCATCGGCGCCGACAGCGCGCGTGCCGTCGATGTGCTGAAAGTGCTGTACGCGCCGTTCAACCGCAACCACGAGCGCATCGTGCAGATGGACGTGCGCTCGGCAGAGCTGACGAAGTACGCCGCGAACGCGATGCTCGCGACGAAGATCTCCTTCATGAACGAGATCGCGAACATCGCCGAGCAGGTCGGCGCCGACGTCGAGCAGGTGCGTCGCGGCATCGGCTCCGATCCGCGCATCGGCTATCACTTCATCTATCCGGGCGCAGGCTACGGCGGCTCGTGTTTTCCGAAGGACGTGAAGGCGCTCGCCTACTCGTCGCGCGCGCACGGCCATGCGCCGCGGCTGCTCGATGCCGTCGAGGACGTCAACGCGGCGCAGAAGCGCAAGCTCTTCTCGCTCGTCTCGCGGCATTTCGAGGGACGGCTCGCCGGCCGCACGATCGCCGTCTGGGGCCTCGCGTTCAAGCCCAACACCGACGACATGCGCGAAGCGCCGAGCCGCACGCTGCTCGAAGAGCTCTGGGGCGCCGGCGCGCGCGTGCATGCGTACGATCCCGAAGCCGCCTCGGAGGCCGAGCGCATCTACGGCAGGCGCGAGGATTTCGTGCTCGGCGACGATCCGTATGCGGCGCTCGACAATGCCGATGCGCTCGTCGTCGTCACCGAATGGAAGGCATTCCGCAGCCCCGATCTCGAGCGCATCCGCGCGTCGTTGAAAGAGCCCGTGATCTTCGACGGACGCAACATCTTCGAGCCGAAGGCGATCGAGGCGGCGGGCATCGCGTATTACGGCATCGGCCGCGGGCGCAGCGTCATCGCGATCTGATCGTGCGCATCATCTAGCGAAAACCTAACGCAGCGTCGCTCCGTTGAGCGGCGTGCGTCACACATTGTCCCGACGCGCGC
>CALFNI010000025.1 GCA_937902695.1 uncultured Rhodanobacteraceae bacterium | reverse complement strand
CGATGCCCAACGTGGGCTAGAGGCGCAGGAGGAACGATGAACATACGCATGCAACTGATCCGAGCGGGCGCGGCCTTGGCGATCATCGTTAGCGTTGCGGCGGCCGAGTCGCTGTCACCGTCCGCAACCGAAGCGGATTGTCCGTTCGCGAAAGCCGCCGCCAAGCCGCAGCGCATCCTGCTGCTGGATCCGATCCAGAGGCATCCGACGTGGATCGATGCGCGCAACGATTCGTCCGGCGACCCGCAGATGCACGGCGCGGTCCATTCCAGGCACGGCGAGCTGCTGCACGGCGCCGTAGCGTCCTGACGTTCCGCGCATCGCGGCGCGCCGGCGTCGCGGTGCCGCACTGACGACACCCGTCACAGCACGGGTGCGGCGGGCATCACGCCATCGTCCTGGATCGCGCAGCAACAACTTCTCCTCGCAGATGACCGCACGCATCGCGCGCACTCGCCGGCGCGCGCGCACGTCACGCGCTTGCCCGCGTGTGCGAGCCCCCCGATATGGATTTGTGCACATCTGCGGACACCCGCGTACGTCCGGAATCGTGTCCGCGACGCAGCCATGACTTCCGGACTAGCAACCTAAATCGCTGATTGCGCATCTATATCGAGCAAGCAACGGAACTCGGGCGAATGGCATGTTGCTTGCTCTACACAGCTCGAGAAGAAATGCTCGCAGGAGGATGTATGAAAACCCGCATGTCAGTGATCGGTGCAACGCTCGCGACCCTGTTCGCGGCCAGCGCCTTCGCTGCGACACCCGCAACGGATGCGGCGGTGTCGATGACGATCGACGACTCCGCGCCGGTCCGCGCGATTCTGTTGCCCGTCGTGACGCTCGAAGCGACGTCGGCGACGAACGAAGCAAACCCGGCGAAAATGAGCGTGGCCGATACGGCGCCGCTGGAGATCACGCTGCTGCCGACCGTGCGCGTCAAGGCGAGGGCGCAGCCCGCTCTCGCGACGACGCTTCTGTCGACCGTGCGCGTTACGCCCGAATCGACGGCGCTGCTCGAGTCGATGGAAGTGGCCGCGCGCGAAGCGGCCGGGAGCGTCGGCGGCAACGACATGCCGATCATCGACGACGCATCGCCCTCGATGATGGTCGAGCTGCCGCTCGGTTTGCGCGCACGCGTGCTGCCTCGATAATGGAGGCGTGCACGTCGTCCTCTTTCAGCCCGAGATCCCGCCGAACACCGGCAATGTGATTCGCCTGTGCGCGAACACCGGAGCGGACCTGCACCTCGTGCGCCCGCTCGGGTTCGAGCTCGACGACAAGCGGCTTCGCCGCGCCGGGCTCGACTATCACGAGTACGCGCGCATCACCGTCCACGATGATCTCGATGCGTTCATCGCGGCGGTTTCGCCGCGACGGGTGTTCGCGGTGTCGACGCGCGGGCGCGCGCGCTACGACCGCGTCGCGTACGCGAGCGACGATGCGCTGCTGTTCGGGCCGGAGACGCGGGGCTTGCCGCAAGCCGTCATCGATGCGCTGCCGCCGGAGCAACGCTTGCGCCTGCCGATGCGACCGGGGAACCGGAGCCTCAATCTGTCGAACGCGGTCGCGGTGGTCGTGTTCGAAGCCTGGCGGCAGAGGGGATTCGAAGGCAGCGACCTGTAGACTTCGTCGTCCCCGCGAAAGCGGGGACCCAGCGCCTTAGCCCCAGCGCAAAAGCGAGACGCGCTAGGTCCCCGCTTTCGCGGGGACGACGTCGGCATGGGCCGACGTCGGATATTCCGGTTTCTGCTCGCGCGACAGCAGCGCCTTCATCGCCTCGGCCGGCGAGAGCTCCTCGCGCAATACGCGCTGCACGAGCGACGTGATCGGAAGCTCTACGTTCGTCTTCGCCGCAAGCTGCATCAGCGTATCGACCGTCTGCACGCTCTCGACGACCTGACCGATCTCGGCGACGGCGCGCGCGAGCGGCACGCCGCGTCCGAGCGCGAGGCCGAGCCGCCGGTTGCGCGAAAGATCGCCGGTGCAGGTCAGCACGAGATCGCCGAGCCCGGCAAGGCCCATCAGCGTTTCGATGCGCGCGCCGAGCGCGGCGCCGAGGCGCATCATCTCGGCGATGCCGCGCGTGATGAGCCCGGCGCGCGCGTTGAGGCCCATGCGCATGCCGTCGGCGACGCCGGTCGCCACGGCAAGGACGTTCTTCATCGCCCCGCCCAGCTCGGCGCCGATCACGTCGCTGCCGGTATATGCGCGAAAGAGCGGCGAGTGCAGCATCCGCGCGACGTCCTTCGCGAAGGCGGCATCGCTCGAATGCACGGTGACCGCCGTGGGAAGGCCGATCGCGACTTCGCGCGCGAACGAGGGTCCGGTCACGACCGCGGCCGGATGTTTCGGCAGGCGTTCGTCGACGAGCTCGTGCAGGAAGCGGCCCGATGCGGGATCGAAGCCTTTCGTCGCCCACGCGACGCCCGCGTGCGGCGCGATCCACGGCGCGATGTCGTCGAGCAGCGTCGCGAACGCATGGCTCGGCACCGCGATCAGCACGGTGCCGGCGTCGCGCACGGTCGGTTCGAGCGCGCCCGCAAGCTGCAGCGAATCGGGGAGCGCGAGGTCGGGCAGATAGCGCGTGTTGCGGCGCGCGGTCGCGATGTCGACGACCGCCTGCGCCGTGCGTCCCCACAACGTCGCGGGGACGCCGTTCCGCGCGAGCAGCGCCGCGAGCGCCGTGCCCCAGGAGCCGGCGCCAAGGATTGCGACCGGCGTGGTGTTCGTCATCGCGGCGATGCGATCGCGTCGGACCGGATCAGGTCAGGCGTTGGCGCCAGCGCCCTGATCGGCTTCCATGCGACGACGCTGCTGATCGGCGTAGAGCGCATCGAAGTTGATCGGCTGCAGGAAGAACGGCGGGAAGCCGCCGTTCTGGACGAGGTCGGAAACGACCTGGCGCGCATACGGGAAGAGGACGTTCGGACAGTACGTCGCCAGCACCGCATCGCGGCCCGGCCCGTCGAAGCCCGAAAGGCCGAAGATGCCGGCCTGATGCACTTCGGCGAGGTAGGCCGTCTTGTCATCGATCTTGCAGGTCGCGGTCACGCTCAGCACGACTTCGAACGCGGCTTCGCCGAGCTGCGTCACGCGCTGCGAGAGGTTCAGCTCGACATTCGGCTGGCTCGCCGTGCCCTGAAAGATCTGCGGCGCGCCGGGCGCCTCGAACGAGACATCCTTGGTATAGATCTTCTGCAGGCTGAGTTGCGCCTGGCCCTGCTGCGCCTGCCCGTTGGCGGCGCCGTTCGTGGTCTCTGCCATGGTGTTGCTCGTTCTTGAAGGAAAAGGGTGCGGATTATTCCACGCCCCGGCGGCGGGCGCACCCCGCGGAGCGGCGCCGAGCGTGGCGCCGCCCGCGGCTTGGTTCAGGGCAGGATCTGCAGCGTCGCGCCGAACGTGAGGCTGCCTGCGTTGTGGAACGAATCGAACGAGGGCAGCGTGTTCACGCCGTCGGGACACGCCGTGCCGTCCGTGACGGTGGCGAGCACGCCGGCGTCGGTCGTGATCGTGCGGTCGTAGCACGCGCCGTACGGATCGAGGTACGTGTAGGCCTGCGTGCTGCTCTGGTCGGTGCGGCCGGTCGCGTTGCCCGATGCGTCGAACAGCAGCGTGTCGGCCGCGACCATGCGCTGCTGCACGCTCGCTTCGTGCGTGCCGAAGCCGTCCAGGCCGAAATCGACGACGCGTTGCAGGCCCTGGTCGACGGACGTCGTCTGCGCGTAGCCGTCGCTCGTGGTGTCGAATGCGTAGTCGATCGTCAGCGGCCAGTCGCGCGACTCGGTAACGACGCGCTTGTAGACGCCGTTGTCGACCGTCGTCGTCGACGTGACCTCGGTCGACATGTCGAGATGCTGGTTGTAGTCGGCGGCCGTGATCGCGAACGTCTGCGCATTCGAGAACGCGATGTGCTGCACGATGTCGGTCGTGACCTTCCCGTCGGACGTCTGCACGTAACCCGAGATCTCGAAGTCGCGCGTCGAGCCGACCGTCACCGTGCCGCTGATGTTGCCGTCGGCGTCGGTGGAAACATCCTTGCTGACGGACGGATCGGCGCCGGCCAGCGTGTTCGTGATGACCTCGCCGTCGACCGTGTCGGCGCCATGATCGAGATAGAGCAGCAGGTTCGCCGTCGCCGAGAAGTACGCCTGCGCGTTGAACACGCGCACGGCCACGCGATGCGGCTGCCCCGAGCTCAGCCATGCGGCATACGGCGTGAGATCGACGCGATAGGGCTCGAACGAGAGCGTCTGGATGCCCGGCGTCGGGCGCCAGAGGCCGGGATCGATGCCGCCCGTGTAGATCCACGGATAGATCGGCGCGATGCCGACATAGAGCCCGTCGATCGTTACCTGCGCTTCGCGAAAACCGGTGCCGGGGCACGACTGCAATTCGTCGGCGACGTCGTCCGGCACGCAGAGATACCAGAACTCATCGGTGTTCTGCGCTTCGGCGATGACGTCGAGGAACGCCCTGCGGATGTTGGTCGGCGGCGTGAAGTCGATGACGAGATGATCGTCGTTGCTCGCCAGCGTTACGGTGCCGCCGCTTGCGTCGGCCGCCATCGGCAAGACGACGTCGGGCCGCGGCGGACGATCGCTAACCGTCGCATCGTACGGATAGAAAATGAGGCTCGCGCTGCCGTGGATGATGCCGGTGTAGGTATCGTCGACGAGGTTGCCGAGATCGACGCGTCCGGCCTGCATGGAGGCGAACAGCGGCGAAAGATCGGTGACGTCGCGCTCGATGTGCCAGGTCGGCGCGACCGCCGCGCGCGGCTCCTGCGTCGTGCCGAAGTAAAGGTTCGCGCCGCCGAGCCAGATCTCGGCCGTGCGGTCGAACTGACGGCCGGCGGTGACGTCGAAGTCCGCGCTCAGCACGACCTTCTGCCACGGGCCCGGACAGTCCTCGGGCGGCGCGAAATCGAACGTCTGCGCGTCGAAGCCGATGAAGGTGAATTGATCGTACAGCGTGACGACACAGGGCTCGGTCGGCGGGGGCGGAATGTCGGGATCGGCAACGGCGACGTCGCCCGATCCGATCGGCGGCAACACGGCGAACGCAGGCGGGCAGAACACGAGCGCGGCCAACAACGCCGGCGCGAGGCGAATGCGGATGGCAGACATGGTGGAACTCCCTCTCCTCAGGGAGCGCCAGCCTAGCACCGGAAAACCGCGGCGGCGCCTACTTCGGGCGCGCCCGGAAACGGCGTAGGGTCAGCTGCGGCCCTTGGCCAGCGGCAGCTGTGCCTCGGTCCATGCCGCGATGCCGCCTTCCAGCCAGTAGACGCGGCTGAAGCCCGCCTTCACGAGCCGCTGCGCGGCCGTGCCGGAGGCCTGTCCGTTGCGATCGCAGATCGCGACCGGCAAATCCTTCGCCTTGGCGAGATCCTTGTTCTCCGGATCGAACTGGCTCATCGCCACGTGCCTGGCGCCCGGCACGTGGCCTTTCTCGAAGTCCGGCAGGCTCGACACGTCGATCAGGAGCGCGTTCTCGCGATTGACGAGCTGGGTCAGCCCGGCCGGCGTCAGCGCCTTGTAGCCGCGCGTGAAGCGCTGCATCTCGGTGACGAGCAGCGCCGTCAGCACGGCGATGAAGCCGAGCGTCAGATAGAGATGATTGCCGAGGAACTCGGGCAGGCGGTGCATGAAGTCGGCCATCGGGAGAGCGGCTCGCAGCGGGGCGCGGATTATCGCGGAGTGCGGCGCAATCGGCAAAGCGCGACGCCCGCTCCGGCTGGCGCGCCGCTAGGCCGTATCGCGAGCGGCCAGCAGCACCGACTCGGCGAAGTCGCGCGCGAATTGAAGCGTCCCGCCATCCTCGGCGACGCCCATCTGCGCGAGTATCCTGCGCGGCTGCTCGCGCAGGCCCGAGAGAATCACCTTCGTGCCCTGGCGCTTGCAGCGCGCGATCATCTGCGACAGCGCCGCGACGCCCGACGCATCGATCAGCGGCACGAACCGCATGCGCAGGATGAACACGCGCGGCGGCTTCGGGTAGAGATCGAGCACGTCGTCGAGCCGGTTCGCGACCGCGAAGAAGAGCGGCCCCGAGATCTGGAACGCCTCGACGCCGGGCGGGAGCTGCGCGCGCTGGTCGGGCTCGATGGCGCGCTCGGAGTCCGGCCGGTCCTCTTCGACCATCGACACGTTCGACTCCATCGCGACGACTTCGCTCATGCGATGCATGAAGAGGAACGCGGCGAGCACGATGCCGACCTCGATCGCCACCGTGAGATCGAACACGACCGTCAGCGCGAACGTCAGCAGCAGCACGACGCGATCGCCGACCGGTCCGCTCATGAGGTGCCGGAAGCTCTCGATCTCGGCCATGTTCCACGCGACGACGACGAGCAGCGCCGCAAGCGCCGGCAGCGGCACGTAGCTCATCAACGGCGCCAGCACGAGCATGAACAGCAGCAGGAAGAGCGCGTGCGCGATGCCCGCGACCGGCGTGCGCGCGCCTGCGCGCACATTCGTCGCCGTGCGCGCCAGCGCACCCGTCGCGGGCAGCGCGCCGAAGAGCGCGGCGCCGACGTTCGCGACGCCCTGCGCGACGAGCTCGCAATTCGACCGATGATGTCCGCCGATCATGCCGTCCGCGACGACCGCGGACAGCAGCGACTCGACGCCGGCCAGGAACGCGATCGTGAACGCGCTCGGGAAGAGCTCGACGGTGCGCTCGAGGGGAATGTGCGGAAACGCGAACGCCGGCAGGCTCGCCGGGATGCCGCCGAAGCGCGTGCCGATCGTCTCGACCGGCCAGTGCAGGAATGCGACCGCGACTGCGCCGGCGATCACGGCTATCAGGAAGCCGGGCCAGGTCGGACGCAGCCGGCGCACGAGGACGATGATCGCGAGCGAAACGGCCGAGAGCGCGACGGCGGCCGGCGCGAAGCTCGAGAGATGCCCGGCATATGCCGACCAGCGTGCGAAGAAATCGGCCGGCACCTTGTCCATCGAAAGGCCGAGCAGATCCTTGACCTGGCTCGAGAAAATGCTGACCGCGATGCCGGCCGTGAAGCCCGTGATGACCGGCTTGGGGATGTATTTCATCAGCGTGCCGACGCGCAGCACGCCGGCCGCGATCAGCATCAGACCGGCGAGCAGCGTGCAGAGGATCAGCCCACTGAAGCCGAACTTGTCGATGACGTTGAACACGACCGGCACGAACGCCGCGGTCGGCCCGCCGACCTGCACGCGTGATCCGCCGAGCAGCGAAATCAGGAAACCCGCGACGATCGCCGTGTGCAGGCCCTTTTCAGGTGTCGTGCCCGAGGCGATCGCGAGCGCCATCGAGAGCGGGAGCGCGACGATCGAGACGATGAGTCCCGCGACGACGTCGCGGCGCAGGTCCGCGAGGGCATAGCCGCGCTTGAGCAGCGTGAAGAGCTTGGGCTCGTACAGCGGCCACCACGCCGGCGCGTTCGATTGGGCATTCTTCACGGCGGGCGGCTGAATACGGACTTCAGTTGTGCCGCGTGATGTCCGGCAGGCCCGTCATGAGCCACCAGTGCTTCTGCTTCTCGTCGTATTTCCAGACCTGATGATCGACGATGCTGCGCGCGCCCTGCGTATTGACGTTGACGAGCCCGATCTCGACCGTCTGCGCGACCTCGTTCTCGTTCAGCGGCGCGGCGGGCTGGTCGTTGTATGCGGTGACCTGCACCTGGCGGTAGCGCTGCATGTCGAGATCGCTCAGCGGATGCGCCTGCCGGTAGGCGGGATCGACGAACGCCTGCGCCTGCAGCATGTCGCCCCAGCGGATCGTCGCGGCGTAGTTCTTGAGCGTCTCCTCGAGGATCGTTTCCTTCGACTGGATGTGCTGCATCGACATGTCGGCGCAGGCGGCGGCGAAGCCGGTCGAGAGCACGGCGATCAGGGCGGCGCGACGGTGCATGGGATTCCCCTCCGTTGGCCCAATTGTGCCTTGGCGCGCGCGATTCGGAAATGGCACTGCGCCACGGTTCAGCGCCGTTCGATGGCGACGAACCGCGCCTCCAGCGTCGCCGCAGCCGTGCCGTCCGGCAGCGGCACGACGCAGCGGACGCGCGTGCGTGCGCGGCCGCGCGCGGCCAGCGCCTCGATCATCGCGGCGAAACTCTCGCGGTCGACGAGCCGCGCGACGGCTTCGAAATCGTTCCAGACGGGAGCGAGGTAGCGCACGTCGCTGTCCTGCACGTAGATGTCGCAGTCGCGGCCGTGGCGATCGAGCGCGAGCTTGACGAGGCCCCAGCCGGCGAGCGTCATCAGGCTGACGAGGCTCCCGCCGAACGCGCAGCCCTTGTCGTTCACGTTCGGCGCGAGCGGCGCGGCCATCGTCAGCGATTCGCCGTCGTATGCGACGACCGAGATCGCCATGGCGCGCGCGAGCACGATCTTGTCGAGGATGTCGCGCTCGAGCGCGGCGGCGGCCGCATCGAGCGTCGCGGGATCGGTGTGGGCCACGTCGGCTCGCGCTTCAAAGCGCGCGAGTCTCGGCCAATCGCGCGCGGCGATCAACCCGGCCGCGCGCGGCCAGCCGGATCTGCGTGACCGGTGCGTCCCCTGTGTAAACTCGAGCGGCGCATGCTGGCGCAGAATGCATTCAATACGCGCTGTTTGTTGTGTCCAG
>CALFNI010000024.1 GCA_937902695.1 uncultured Rhodanobacteraceae bacterium | reverse complement strand
AAGACCGGCGGGATCACGCCCGACATGTTGATCTTGAGCGGCAGGTGCGAGGACTGGTTCATGTACGCCTTGCCGGCGCCGCCCTGGCGCCTCGCGTAGTTCACCGTGATGCGGCGCTGGCCACGCTCCATGAACACGACGAACGCGGTCACCGCGAGCACGATCGCGAAGATGATCAGCACGCGCAGCACCGGGAGCTCGCCGGTCTGCGCCATGCCGAGCGTGTGCACGACGGCGCCCGGAAGGCCCGCGACGATGCCGGCGAAGATCAGCAGCGAAATCCCGTTGCCGATGCCGCGCTCGGTGATCTGCTCGCCGAGCCACATCAGGAACAGCGTGCCCGCCGTGAGGCCGACCACCGTCGTGAAGACGAAGCTCGGACCGGGCGCATAGACGATGTTGCCCTGGCTCTGCAGCATGGTCGCGGCGCCGAACGACTGGAACACCGCGAGCGCGACCGTGCCCATGCGCGTGTACGTCGTGAGCTTGCGCCGGCCCGACTCGCCTTCCTTGCGCAGCGCCTGCCAGCTCGGGATGACCGATGCGAACATCTGCACGATGATCGACGCCGAGATGTACGGCATCACGCTGAGCGCGAACACGGACAGGCGCTTCAGCGCGCCGCCCGAGAACATGTTGAACATGTCGAGCAGGCCGCCGCCGCCTTCGAGCTGGCGCGCCATCTCGTCCGGGTTGACGCCCGGAATCGGAATGAACGTGCCGAGCCGGAACACGATCAGTGCGCCGACCACGAACAAAAGGCGCTGCTTCAGCTCGGTCATCTTGCCGAGCGAAGCGAGCATGCCCGATTGCGAGGCTGCCACGTACTACTCCAGGCTGCCGCCGGCAGCTTCGATCGCCGCCTTGGCACCAGCCGTCGCGGCAACGCCCTTCAGTTTCACGGCGCGCTTGAGCTCGCCCTTCTTGACGATCTTGGCGCGCGAGGCGCGGGTTTCAACCAGCCCCGCGGCCTTCAGCACGTCGAAATCGATGACGTCGGCCTTCAGCGAATCGAGCTGGTACAGCAGCACTTCGCTGACGTCCTTCTTGAGCTTCGAGCGGAAGCCGACCTTCGGCAGGCGGCGCTGCAGCGGCATCTGGCCGCCTTCGAAGCCCGGCTTGACCTTGCCCTTGCCGGTGCGCGCGTACTGACCCTTGTGGCCGCGGCCGGCGGTCTTGCCTAGGCCCGAGCCGATGCCGCGACCGACGCGAACGCGATCCTTGCGGGCGCCGACAGCGGGCTTGAGAGTGTTGAGACGCATGGTCTGTTCCTTATTCCGGGCGCTTACGCGCCTTCCTCGATGCGGACCAGGTAGCTCACCTGATTCACGAGACCGCGAACCTGCGGAGAATCCGTCAGCTCGCGCACGTCGTTGAGCTTGCGCAGGCCGAGCGCGCGCACGCTGAGGCGATGGCGTCCCTGGCAGGAATTCATGCTCTTGTAGAGGCGCACGCGGATCTTGCCGCCGGCGCTCTTCGTCTTTGCCTTAGCCATTGAGCACCTCGTCGACGGTCTTGCCGCGCTTGGATGCGATGCGCTGCGGCGAGGTCATCGCCTGCAGGCCAATGATCGTCGCGCGCACGAGATTGATGGGATTGCGCGAGCCGACGGCCTTGGCGAGAACATTCTTGACGCCGACGACTTCGAGCACGGCGCGCATCGCGCCGCCGGCGATGACGCCGGTGCCTTCCGAAGCCGGCTGCATGAACACGCGAGCCGCGCCGTGGTTGGCCTTGACTGAATGGAACAGCGTGCCGTTGTTGAGCTCGATGCGCACCATCGTCTTGCGCGCGCGCTCCATCGCCTTGGAGATCGCGACCGGCACTTCGCGTGCCTTGCCGTAGCCGAACCCGACGCGGCCGTCGCCGTCGCCGACGACCGTCAGCGCCGTGAAGCTCATCTGGCGGCCGCCCTTGACGGTCTTCGCCACGCGATTGACCGCGATCAGCTTCTCGAGGAAGCCGTCGCTGTTCTCACGATCGTCTCTGTTGCTGGTTGCCATGGTTCACCTTGTCTGCCGCCTCCTTAAGAGTGCGGACTTCTGCTTGCGGCTTGGCCGCTTGGAGTTGTGGTGGAGCTGTGATTCGTGATTCGGGATTGGTGAAAGCGGGTTCTATCGAATCCCGGATCACGAATCCCCATTCGCTGCCTTAAAACTTGAGACCGGCCTCGCGCGCCGCATCGGCCAGGGCCTGGATGCGACCGTGGTAGCGGAAACCCGAGCGGTCGAACGCGACCTTCTCGACGCCCGCCTTGAGCGCGCGCTCGGCGACAGCCTTTCCGACAGCGGCGGCGGCCGATTTGTTCTTCGTGCCCTTGAGATCGCCGGCGATCGCCTTCTGCACGGTCGATGCCGACGCGATGACCTTGTCGCCGTTCGCGCTCGTCACCTGCGCGTAGATGTGCTGCGCGGTGCGATGCACGGAAAGACGCGGCACGGCCAGCGTGCGGATGTGGGCGCGCGTCGATTTGGCGCGGCGCAGTCTTGCGATGTTCTTGTCCATTTCCTTTCCTCCGAAGCGGATCGACGTCGTTACGCCTTCTTGGCTTCCTTAAGCGTGATTTGCTCGCCCGAGTACCGCACGCCCTTGCCCTTGTAGGGCTCCGGCGGACGGAACGCGCGGATCTTCGCGGCGACTTCGCCGACGCGCTGCTTGTCGGCGCCCTTGACGAAGATTTCCGTCTGCGCCGGCACTTCGATGGTGATGCCCTCGGGCGCCTTGAAGACGACCGGATGCGAAAAGCCGAGCGTGAGGTTCAGATCCTTGCCCTGCATCGCGGCGCGGTAACCGACGCCGACGAGCTCGAGCTTCTTCGAATAGCCTTCGCTGACGCCCTTCACCATGTTGTTGAGGAGCGCACGCGCGGTGCCGGCCATCTTGGTGTCGTTCTGGCTCTGCGCCTTGAGCTGGATCTCGCCGTCCGCGACGGCGACGTCGACGCCCGCGGGCGAATCGATCTTCAGGGTGCCCTTCGGGCCCTTGACGGTGATCGCGCCGGCCTGGACCTGGCAGTCGACGCCTTTGGGCAGCGCGACGGGCTTCTTTGCAACACGAGACATGGTCGTTCGCTCCTTATGCCACGAGGCCGATGACCTCGCCGCCGAGACCCGCCTTGCGGGCCTGCGCGTCGGTCATGATGCCGGCGGACGTGGACACGATCGAGACGCCGAGACCGCCAAGGATCTTCGGCAGCTCGTTCTTGCCGCGATACACGCGAAGGCCCGAGCGGCTGATGCGCTCGAGGCGCTCGATGACCGGCTTGCCTTCGTAGTACTTGAGCGCGATCTCGAGCTTGGGCTTGCCTTCGGCGTTCGAGACCTGCGCGTCGGAGATGTAGCCCTCGTCCTTCAGGAGCTTGGCGAGCGCCTGTTTCACGCGGGAAGCCGGCATCGCCACGGTGCGCTTGCCCGTGGCCTGCGCATTGCGAATGCGCGTAAACATGTCGGCGATGGGATCAGTCATGCTCATGTTTCAGTTCCTGGCATCGATATCCGCTGCAAAGCGGGGATTTGTGATTCGGGATTCGGGATCCGGAAGAGCGGGCTTTTGCGAATCCCGAATCCCGAATCTCCAATCCCGGCTTACCAGCTGGCCTTGCGCAGGCCCGGCACGTCGCCGCGCATCGTCGCCTCGCGCAGCTTGTGACGGCCGAGGCCGAACTTGCGGTAGACGCCGCGCGAACGGCCGGTCAGTGCGCAGCGATTGCGCTGACGCGTCGGGCTCGAGTCGCGCGGAAGCTTCTGCAGCTTCGTCGCCGCGGCGAGCTTGTCCTCGTACGAGGCCGTCGAGCTCGAGATGATCTTCTTGAGCTCGACGCGCTTGCCGCCGTGACGCTTGACGAGCTTCGTGCGCTTGACCTCGCGGTTGATCATGGAACGCTTTGCCATATTCGTGTGCCTCTGGAAATCAGTTGCGGAACGGGAAGCGGAACGCTTCGAGCAGCGCCTTGGCTTCCTCGTCGGACTTCGCGGTCGTCGTGATCGCGATGTCCATGCCGCGCAGCGCGTCGATCTGGTCGAAATCGATCTCGGGGAAGATGATCTGTTCCTTGACGCCCATGTTGTAGTTGCCGCGACCGTCGAACGCGCGGCCCGACACGCCGCGGAAGTCGCGCACGCGCGGCAGCGAGATGTTGATCAGGCGGTCGAAGAACTCGTACATGCGATGGCGGCGCAAGGTGACCTTGCAGCCGATCGGCCAGTTCTCGCGGATCTTGAACGTCGCATGCGCCTTGCGCGACAACGTGATGATCGGCTTCTGGCCCGCGATCTTCGCCATGTCGGCGACCGCGTTCTCCAGGATCTTCTTGTTGCCCACGGCCTCGCCCACGCCCATGTTGAGCGTGATCTTGGTCAGGCGCGGCACCTGCATCGGGTTGGCGTAACCGAAACGTTCCATCAGCTTCGGCGTGACCTGTTCTTTGTAGATTTTCTCAAGGCGCGTCATTGCGGCAGACCTCAGGCATCAACCACTTCGCCGGACGGTCGGAACACGCGGACCTTGCGCCCGTCATCGAGCGTCTTGTAGCCCACGCGCTCACCCTTGCCGGTGGCGGTGTTGAACAGCATTACGTTGGAAACATGGATCGCAGCCTCGCGCTCGACGATGCCGCCGGGCTGGTTCGCCTGCGGATTCGGCTTGGTGTGGCGCTTGACCAGATTGACGTTCTGCACGAACACGGATTCGCCCGCGACGCGCGTCACTTCGCCCCTCTGACCCTTGTTCTTGCCGGCGATCACGAGCACGTGGTCGCCCTTGCGGATACGGTTCATGACATCAACCTCGTTACAGAACTTCCGGCGCCAGCGAAACGATCTTCATGAAGCGTTCGCTGCGCAGCTCGCGCGTGACCGGCCCGAAGATGCGGGTGCCGATCGGCTCGAGTTTGTTGTTCAGGAGGACGGCCGCATTGCCGTCGAAGCGGATCAGCGAACCGTCGGCGCGGCGCACGCCCTTGCGGGTGCGCACGACCAC
>CALFNI010000023.1 GCA_937902695.1 uncultured Rhodanobacteraceae bacterium | reverse complement strand
GGGCGTGATCGTGCCGCCGCCGCCGCCGAACACGCGCACGTGCGAGGCGCCGCGCTCTTTGAGCATGTCGACCATGTACTTGAAGTACTCGACGTGGCCGCCCTGGTACGACGAAACGGCGATCGCGTCCGCGTCTTCCTGCAGCGCCGCGCGCACCACGTCCTCGACCGAGCGGTTGTGGCCGAGATGGATGACCTCGGCGCCCTGCGCCTGGATCAGGCGGCGCATGATGTTGATCGCGGCGTCGTGGCCGTCGAACAGGCTCGCCGCGGTCACGAAGCGGAGCGGCGCCATTTCGCTGGAAGGCTGAACGGCGGCGGCGTGCTTGGCCAGGGTGCTCATAAGATCGCGGGTCCGGAAACGGAAAGCCGATTTTACGCGGCATTGCGTCATGACCGCGACCCGCGGACCCGCAAGGCCCGCGGGCGGGCCGTGCGCGTGAGCTATGATGCCGCCCGCTCGCGCCGACAGCGCCACGAACCCAAGCTCATCGCCGATCCGTGACTGCCCGCGCGTATCGTTTCGCCGACTATCGTCTCGATCCCGAGGCGCGTGAGCTCCGCCGCGCCGGCGAGCTCCTGTCGCTGCCGCGGCGCGTCTTCGATGGGCTCGCCTATCTCGTCGAGCACCGCGACCGCGCGGTCGGCCACGACGAGCTGATCGCGGCGCTCTGGGGCCGCGTCGACGTCGCCAACGCGCAGGTCAGCCAGCTCGTCATGCAAGTGCGCCGCGCGGTCGGCGACGACAGCGCCGCGCAGCGCGCGGTGCGCACGGTCTCAGGATTCGGCTATCGCTGGATCGTTGCGACCGAGGAGATTTCTCCGGCCAACGTCGCCGGCGGCTCGGCGGCGAACGCGGCGAACACGCGAGACGTTGCGAGCGGATCGCACGCGCCGGCCCGGACGAGTCGGCGCGGCCAGCTCGCGGCGCTTGCGGCACTCGCGCTCGGCCTCGCGTTGCTCGTCGTCCATTTCGGCACTTCGCCGCAGCAACGACGCGCTGCCGCCCCGCCCGATCCGCACACGACCGTCGTGCTGCCGATCGAGGTCACGGCCACCGAAGATGCGAACGCCGCGTGGGTCCGCCTCGGGGCGATGGACCTCATCGCGGCGCGCCTTCGCGATGCCGGCCTCGCCGTGCCGCCGAGCGACAGCGTGGTCGCCGCGCTGCACGCCGGGCTTGCGTTGCCGGAAGACCAGCGTATGTCCGCGCTCGAGCGCGCGCTCGGCTCCGCCGTGCTCGTGCAAGGCGCCGCCGAACGCGTGAAGGACGGCTGGAAGGTCGAGCTTCGCGCGACCCGCGGCGGCGCGGTGCGCCAGCGCGTCGAGGTCGAACGGCCCGAGATCATGGACGCGGCACGCCAGTCGGCCGATCTCCTGCTCGCCGCGCTCGGCCGCTCGCAGCCGGACGCGGACAACGGCGACGAAGCGCTCAGCGAGCGCCTGCAGCGTGCGCGGGCCGCAATGCTGTCCGGCGAGGTCACGACCGCGCGATCGATCCTCGGCGCTGCGCCGCGCGCGTTGCAGGACCAGCCCGAGCTCCGCTACGAGCTCGCGCGCCTCGACTTCCATTCGGGCCGCAACGACGAGGCGCACGCGATCATCGAGAAGCTGCTCGCCGATCCCGCGCTCGCGAACGTGCCGGGCCTGCGCTCGCGGACGCTGCGCACGCGAGGCTGGGTCGAGCTCGGCCGCGGCGGCGACTGGGCGGCGGCCGAGCGCGATTTCGACGCGGCAGTCGCCTCGCTCGACGCGAAGAGCTCGCTCTCGGACTCCGGCAAGGCGCTGGCCGAGCGCGGCGTCGCGCGCGTCATGCTGCATCGCTTCGACGAGGCCGCGCTCGACCTCGGCCGCGCGCGCTCGGAGCTCGAGATCGCCGGCGATCGCCAGGCGCTCGGCGAGATGAACAACTATCTCGGCCAGCTCGAGTTCGTGCGACAGCGCGTCGCCGAATCGCTCACCTACTTCAATGCCGCCGCGGACATCAGCGCTGCGTTCGGTACGATCGACGCGCTCCGCTACAACCTGCTCGCGGCGCTGCACGCCGAGATGCGCCTGCTCCGCTGGTCCGATGCGCTCGCGTCCGCCGAGCGCGTCCGCGCGATTCGCGAGCGCATAGGCGATCCCGGCATGCGCGTCGCTGCGGACGGCTACCGTGCGATCGTGCTCGCCGCGGTCGGCCGCCAGCGCGACGCGGAAATGCTGCTCGACGCCGCGGACCGCGAAAGCGCCGGCGTTGCCGCCGATCTCACGCGTTTCGGCAACGAGGCACGCGCCGAGATCGCCTGGCAGCAAGGGCACGCCGATCGCGCGCTCGCCGCTGCAGCGGACGCGCTCGCGGCATGGCCGGACGACAGCGGCACCGATCTCGACCAGCGCGCCCGCGTGGCGCTCGTGCATCAGCGCGCGTCGATCGCGCTCGGCCGGCCGGTCGCTGCGGACATCGCGTCGATGACGGCGCATGGCGACGATGCGCTCGATGCCTATCGCCTCGTCGCCGCGGCCGAATGGGCGGCCTCGCACGCCGACGAGCGCCAGGCCGAGCGGCTCTTCCGCGAGGCCTCGGCCGCCGCCGAGGCGAAAGGCGTGCCCGATGCGATCGTGCTCGTCGCCGACGCCGAGGCGCGCTGGCTGCTCTCGCACGGCCGCGCCGCCGAGGCGGCGGCGCGCGCCGGGCGCATCGCGGTCTGGGCCGATCGGGATTTCGACAGCGCACTGCTGCAGGTGGCCGCGTTCCACGCGACCGGCGATGTGGAGGCCTGGCAGCGTGCGCTCGCGCAGGCCCGGAAGCTCGCCGGCGAGCGCGTGATTCCGGCTGCGCTGACGATGCCGCCGACGCCGCAGTAGGCGTTTGCGGATTCCCGAATCGTTTTGCAGACGGATTCGCAACGATCCGGAACGACTTTCACCGCGCCGCGCGGCTACGTTGGCGGCACCGAGCGGCTCGCCGCCCGGTTCCGCTCGCGCCGGCGGAGGCTCCGGCGCCACCCGACGGGTCCCGTGCACATGTCCTTTTGCTCGTATCGTCCGCGCCTCCTCGCCGCCAGCGTCGCGGCGGCGCTCGCCGCCGTCGTCGCGACCGGCACCGCCGGCGCCGCCACCATCACCGTGACCACGACGGACGACGGTTCGGTGCCCGGTGCGTGCACGCTGCGCGATGCGATCGCCGCCGCCAACTCGAACACGGCGACCGCCGCGTGTGTCGCGGGCGACGTCGGCCATGACGACATCGTGTTCGCGCCGGGCGTGACCGGCACCATCGCGCTGACCGGAGGCGAGCTCGAGCTCGTCGAGGAAGCGAGCATCACCGGCCCCGGCGCCGCGCTGCTGACGATCGATGCGCAGCAAAGCTCACGCATCTTCTCGATGACTGGCGATGCGAGCCTGACGACGACGCTGACCGGCATGACGATCGCGAACGGCCGCACGACCGCCGACAACGACTCCGGCGGCGCGATCAACTGCCTGACCGCGCTCACGCTCGTCGATTCGGTCGTCACCGGGAGCTCGACCGCGGGTGCAACCGCACCGGGCGGCGGGGTCTTCACCGCGACGACGACGCTGCTGACGCGCAGCACCGTTTCCGGCAACTGGACCGAAGGCTACGGCAGCCTCGGCGGCGGCGTCATGGTCGTGTTCGGCCTCGCCACGCTGACCGACAGCACGGTGAGCGACAACTGGACCGAAGGCGATACGGCCGGCGGCGGCGGCCTTGTCGAGTTC
>CALFNI010000022.1 GCA_937902695.1 uncultured Rhodanobacteraceae bacterium | reverse complement strand
CTGATCCGTCCGCCCTTCGCCGCGGCTTTAGAGGGACCCGAGAGCAAGAGCCGATGGATTCCCGCTTTCGCGGGAATGACGGCGTTGATTGGCGACTTTCTTTGGGCAAGCAAAAGAAAGTCGCCGGCTGACAGGGACGTCAGCCGAACCACACAGGGACGTGAGCCGGTTATCGCAAAGCCCAATCAAAACTCAGTGCTCGTGCCCATGCCCAGCCGCCCCATGCGCATGCCCATGCGCAAGTTCTTCCGGCGAGGCATCGCGGACATCGACGATCTCGACGTCGAACGTCAACGTCTTCCCCGCGAGCGGATGATTCAAGTCGACGTCGACGACGCTCGAGCCGACCTTCTGCACCGTGACCTGCCGCTGTCCGCCGCCGCTGACGCTGAGCACGGTCAGCATGCCGGGCTTGAGATGATCGGCATCGCGGAAATACTTCTTCGGCACGCGCTGCGTGAAATCGTCGCGGCGCTCGCCGTATGCCTCGGATGGCGCGACGTCGACCGAGAACGTCGCGCCGGCCTCGCGACCCGTCAACGCCTTTTCGAGACCCGGGATCAGCGCGCCCTTGCCGACGAGGAATGCGAGCGGCTCGCCGCGATCGTGCGATGACTCGACTTTTTCGCCGCCTTCGTTGACGGTGTAGTGGAACACGACGACCTTGTTCTCTTCGACTTTCATGACTGGCTCCAGGCGAGGCGCGCGAGCCTAGCAGCTCGGATGCGGTCCGTCATGCCTGCGCGGCGCCCGCACCAAACTTCGCGCCGCGCGCCTCGGGCCCGAACGCCGTCACGATCGCGAGGAAGACCGCCACGCACGCAATGAACACCGACATCGCGAACGCGTAGTCGTTGCCGCGCGCCACGGCGATGTGGGTCAGGAACGGCGCCGTCACCGACGCCAGGAGATTGCCGCCCTGGTAGGCAAAACCCGGCAGCGTGCCGCGCACGGAATCCGGCGACAGCTCGTTGAGATGCACCGGCACGACGCCCCACGCACCCTGCACGGCGACCTGCAGCAGGAAGACGCCGATGCCGAGCATGACGACCGAGCCGCCGTACGCCCACATCGGAATCATCGGAATCGCGAGCAGCGCGGCGATCACGATCGCGCGGCGGCGCCCGATCCTTTCGGACCACGCGCCGAAGAAGAGCCCGCCGACGATCGCGCCGAGATTGAGCACGACCGTCAACGTGCCGACCGTACGCGTATCGAAATGGAGCTGCTGCTTCAGGAACGTCGGATAGAGATCCTGCGAGCCGTGGCTGAACATGTTGAACGCCATCATCAGCACGAGCAGGTACAGGAACAACCGCCAGCGGCCACGCATCGAGGCGAAGAATCCGGGGTGCACCCTTTTCGCGGACCCGCCAGCGTTGTGAGCGGCCATCCAGACCGGCGATTCGGGCACGTGCCGGCGGATGTAGAGCACCAGCAGCGCCGGCAGCACCACGAGGGCGAACATGCCACGCCAGCCGATCGACCGGAAGAGCGTCGTTTAGGGAA
>CALFNI010000021.1 GCA_937902695.1 uncultured Rhodanobacteraceae bacterium | reverse complement strand
TTCGCGAACTCGCGCGATCTCAGCGCCGTCGCGATCCACGACATCCCGCGCGCGAACTACGCCTCGCAGCAGGGCGCGGTGACGTGCTACGTGCACCCGAACTCGGCCGGCGTCGATCAGAAGAACGCACCGTTCGTGTACGTCGCGCTGATCGGTCCCGTCGATGACAAGCACCCGGCGGCGATCGTAGTTCAGGAAGGCGAAGGCTGATGCACGGCGTCGGCGCGCACCTCGTAGTCATCGCGCTCGCCGCGTGCGCCATGAAGCTCGACTGGACGAGCTCCGCGCACTCGTACACGCCGGGTGTGCATTACGTCGTGTGCGCCGACACGTTGCGCATCACCAACGGCAGGGTCATCGTCGAGACACGCGGTGACGGCCTCTTCAAGGCCGGCTTCGAGCGCTGATTCACCACGCTAACTTCCAGGCCGCTCTTCGGAGCGGCCTTTTCTTTTGCCCGGCAACGGGGCCGCAGAACTATGCGGCCCCTTTGCTTTATGGCTACTGCGCGTCCAGCTGTACCTTATACCCCGTCAGTGACCCGCCGACGTCGACACGCCACCCGGTGTTGTAGTCCGGATCGAGGCTCGTCATGGCTACGCTCGTGATCGTCGGAGCGGTCGGGTAGAGGACAGTGATCTTGAGCCCGCCGCACATGACGATGCTGCCAGTGATCACCGGCGCCGCTGTCGGACACTGGATCTGCGAGAAGACGGTGTACCCCGCTGCCGGCGTGAATACGTCGTTGATGACGAGGGTGCGGTTATTGATGTCGACCGTGCGCGTCCATGCCGTCGCCGCGTTGCCCATCGCCGGCTGCAGGTTCGCCGTCGTGTGAATCCCGGTCGCCGGGTCCGTACCAGCTACGGTCATCGTCGACGTCGAGCCGTAGACCTGCCGTGCGACCGCGCCGTTGTGCTCGAAGCGGAGCGTCGTTGAGTTCTGCGGTCCCTGCTGGATGCCGGAGTGCGAGTTGACGCTCTCGTCAGTCGTCAGCCAGGTGCCGTTCGCGTAGAGCTCGACGTTGCCCTGATCCTGGTGCGCGTGCGACTGATCGTATTTCCCCGCGCGGATGAGCCCCCACAGCGCGTGCGGGTCCGTCCAGCTCGTGCGCCAGAAGAAGTCACCGGTCGATTGGCCCCAGTACGTGAGCGCCGTCGGCGCCGTACCGTCCGCGCAGTCCAGCGTGAGACCGTCGCGATAGTTGATCGAGTTCGTCATTGCGCACGACGGATCGGCCTTTTTCAGCCACCACGCGGCGAGTGAGCGCATCGCTGCGTTCGGCGTCTGTTCGCGCGCCATGGACACGAGTACCCACTGGTAGTCCCAGAGCGACGGATTCGAGACGCGGCTGTTGTCGCCGATCGCGCCGAAGCGGAGGAAGTCCGGCGTCGTACCCCAGACCCAGTACGGGATCGAGTTGGTCAGGTGAGCGTCGGTGTAATCGTTGCCTGTCAGATTCTTCTCGAAGCGGTAGCTTTCGAAGAGGCTCTTGTGCGACGTGCCGTAGCCCATGCCCTCTTCGCTACCGCCCGTCGGGATCGTATTGAAGTACGCCGCCGCGACAGGCCAGGTACGCGCGTCGTACTGCGCATCGCCAGTCACCCACTCGTACCACATCGTCGCGGCCGTGAACGAGTAAAAGTAGTTGTCGCCGGGGTCAGTGAGCGCCCAGCCGGACCATGGGTACGGACGGCCGCCCCACTTCGCGAGCGTCGGATTCCACAGGTTGTAGAGCGACTGCACCATGATGCCGGTCCAGTGCGCTGCTTGCGCCGGCGTCATCGACGTTGCGCACCACTTCATCGGCAGCGCGAAGTCACGCATGTGGCCGCCGATATTGAGGTAGCTGTCCGAACTGATCCCGTCGCTGCCGTTGGCGTCGCCGCCCCAGTTCGGCTGACCGCCGGCGGCGATCGACGCATCGACCTTCGCTGCGTACGCGTCGGCCATCGTGACCGCTTTCGGGCAGTACTGCGCGCCGCCGTCGAGACGCGCCATGAACGCGATGTCGGTCGCAGTGAAGACGTAGCAGTCGGTGCGATTGAGACAGCCATCGACCCACGGCTTGAAGCGGCTGATGTAGCCCGGCGCCGTCTTGTTGACGTACGAGAGATCGAGGTCACCGCCGATGGCTACTGGTGTGCAGGCTCCTGGCGGCGCACTTGCTGGCGTCCACGGCAGCGCATCCCACCACGGTGGGTTGGGCGGCGGATGCGGCGCCCAGTCCTGCGTCTGGGTCCACGTGCCGGTGTAGCCGTTCGGGCACTGTACTGTGCGCGTGGCAATCGGCGGCTTCGGTGGCGCTTTCGGGACCTGACCTTGGAAAGCGACAGTCAGGTTGTTGTGATTTGGGAATACGGTCGCGCCGATCGTGACGCGGCCATCAACGCCCTCACTGACGCTGAAAGGGGTCTGTCGCGGTAGCACGGCACGAAGCGTCGTGCCCTGCTGCGTGACGACGACTTGCGCAGGCGGTGTCGGCTTGATGTTCTGCGCCACGGCGAACGGAATGACCAGCGCGAACGCCAGCGCGAGAAGACGCTTCATGAAGAGCTCCTATCGGTTGCGGAAGTGCAGGCCGCCGTGGTAGTTCGCACCGCCTGGTGCGGCGCCTTTCGAACGTGCGATGGAACCGATGACGCCTTGCGGCACGCCGGCAGCTTTTAATTGAGCAGCGCGGCCGCCGTGCCCGAGCTTGTTGCTCTTGCCGGCGAACGTGCCCGTCTTCTTCGTCTTGCCGCCCTTGAGCTTGTGCTTGCCCTTCTTCGCCTTCTTCTTCATGTGCCCTTCGCCGCGCTCATTGTCGCCGCGCTTCTCGCCCTTCTCGTTGTCCACGTCGTTCTCCTAGTCACAACTGCCGTCAGGATTGGGTTGTCGTACTGCGCCTTCCGCATCGAACGGACGCGCACCGCAGAGATCGTGCTGCGAGTGCAGGCGGTCGAGCTCTGCACGTTCTTCGGGTGTCTTGTTATCCAGGTCGAACGTGTTGGGTTGCATTCTGGGCTCCGTCGTTCCAGTGGCGGTATAGCGCCTCCGCGGGCAGGGCGCTTTCTATGGATCCACGGCCACGTGCGACGTCGAGACCCTGCTGGGCCGTAGGCCCGAGGAACGACGTGCCCGGCAAGTTGCCGTGTTTGGCATCATTGACTGCATCGGACTGGAACGCGAGTTTCGGACCCAACAGTCCCGAGCGATCGAGCGCGTAGCCGGCGTAATTCTCCGGCCCCCAGTCCTTCCGGTTCGGATTCCCGCCGGCGCCGTACTGAATGCCGCCGCGCAGGAGCTCCGAAGCGATGATGATCGGCACGTACGTCATCGCCGGGATCAGCGCCTTCATGTTCCCGTTCTTGATCTCGTGCGCGATCCGCTTCCCGATCTGGTCCTGGATCGCGTAGGCGAAATGCTTGTACTGCGTGACGAGGCCGACGTAGGGATCGGCGAACCAGTTCGGTGCCTGCTGGCTCGTCGGCCGCAGCACCGACTCGTCGACGAAACGGAGCAGTGCGTTCCGCACACGATCGTCACGCGCGCGCTCGGAGGGTGATGCTCCGATACGCTCCGCGTCCGTCAGCACCTTGACGTTCTTCCCGTCCGAACGCACATCGCCCGGCCTGAGACCCAGCTCGTCGAGATAGCGCTTCGATACCGCCGAAGTACCAGCGGAGTGTTTCTGGAGAAAACCGTGCGCAGAGATAAGCGCCATGAAGCGCGTTGCTTTCGTCCATTGTGCGAGCCCGTTGGCCTTGAAGATGAAATCGTTGATGTGCCGCGCGCCACCCTCGTCCTTGGTGCCGAAGTTCGAGTTGAGGATGTCGCTCGCGAGGAAGTCGTCGGCGCTGCCGAGCCGCTGCAGCATGTCTTGCATCTCGGCGCGCGTCTGCTTGTTGACCAGCGACTTCATGCCCGCCTTGAAACCGGTCCACGCCGTCTTGAAATCGCCGCCGGTGCGGACGGCGATCCCCATCGGATCGACGAGACTCGACAGCACCGCGAGCGGCAGGAGCCGCGCGTTCTGATAGGTCTGCGCGTAGGCGATGCCCTTCTTCGTCGTCGGGTTCGCGATACGGTCGGCGAGATCCTTGCCGAGGAGCTTCCGCAGCACCGGCGAGCCATCGAGCCCGACCTGGCCGCGCGCGCCGTCGACGGCGTTCTGCGCCTGCTCGATCTGCGCGTCGGTCGCGCCCTGCTTCTTCGCCTCGGCGAACGCCTCGGTGAGCTTCACGCCGTCCTTGCCGAAGCGACGCGTGAACTCGGCCTCGCGCACCATCGGCTGCACGTAGCGGCTGAAGATGTCGGCCGGCGACTTGGTCTGCAGGTCCGCGAACGCCTTGATGTCCGCCGGCGTGCCCTTGTCGTAGATGAAGTGCATCAGCTGGAAGTTCTTGCCGCGGAAGCCGGGGTCCGACGGCTCACGTTCGACAGGCTCAGCGTCTGCGTCACGAATACCTGCCATGCGGTTGATCAGTTTCTTGATGTCGCCTTTCGCCGGCTCGCGCTTACCCGTCTTCGGATCGACACGGCTGAGTGCCTTACGAATCTCCGGCTCCCACTTCGGATCCGAGAGCAGCGATACGAGTTTGCCCTGGTTCCCCGGCGTCTCCAGGTCCATGACGATCGGCGCGTAGTTCTCGCGCTTCTGGCCTGCCTCGAATACACCGGCCGTCGTGCCGTACTCGTGGAGTTGGTCGAACAGAGCACGGGCGCGACCAAGCGCGGCCTGCACCTTCGGGTTCTGGTGCGTCGTCTCGTGGCGCTGCAACGCGGTCAACAGGTGCAGCTGCTCGCGGTCAGTGAGATCACCGAACACTTTCCCCGCAGCGCGCATGTAGCGGTCGGTTGTGTGCGTGATCGCCGGCAGCATGCCCGGGTCTTCGCCGGCTTCACCGGAGTGGCGCTGCAGCATCGCGCCGATGCGCCGGATCGCCGGCACGCCGGTCTGGCGCATGCGGTCGATGGATGCCGTGAACACCTTTCGGAGCGGTTGCACGACCTTGTCGTACGCGGCTGCCGCGTCGTTCGCGATCGCCTGCGCCTTGCCACGATACGCCGCTTCGCGCGCCTTGACGTCGTAGTCCTTGCCCGCGGCGCGAAGGTTCTCAATGCGGCCGTTGGCGATGTCGTTGAAAATGCGCTCGGCGAATGTGCCCGTGCCAGCGAGGTTCGCCATCGCGAGGAGATCATCGCCGAGGTTCTTGAGCGCACTCGTCGCGCGCGGACCGGACTTGAAGAGACCGCGCTCGCGCGCGAGGTAGGCGTAGGCGATCCGCGACTCCAGCCCCGTTGACGGGTCACGCATCGCTTTCAGGGCATTCGGCGAGTCTTTGTAGATCTCGTTGAGCGCACGGATCGCCTTGCCGCGTGACAGCGCCTGGTCGAGGATCTGCCGGGCGCTGTTGGGGAGCCGGTAGCGGATGAAGTCCTTCATCGACTTCAAGCCTTTCGGGCTCGGATTCGG
>CALFNI010000020.1 GCA_937902695.1 uncultured Rhodanobacteraceae bacterium | reverse complement strand
GCCGGCGCATCGCGCGGTTCTATTTCGCCGAGTCGTGCGGCCAGTGCACGCCGTGTCGCGAGGGAACCGGCTGGATGTACCGCATGCTGACCCGCATCGTCGAAGGCACCGCGGTCGAAGGCGACCTCGATATGCTGCGCCAGGCGGCCGGACAGATAGAAGGCCACACGATCTGCGCGTTCGGCGAAGCGGCCGCGTGGCCGGTGCAGGGCATGCTCCGGCATTACTGGAACGAGTTCGAATACTTCATCAGGAACGGGCATTCGATCGTCGACGCGAAATTGGGGGTGGCGGCATGATGGCGCACCATTTCTCGTCGTCCCCGCGAAAGCGCGGAGCCAGCGCCTTCGGCGCCGGAAGCAAGACGCCAGGTTCCCGCTTTCGCGGGAATGACGGCTCCCTGGGAGCCGTCGCGTGAGCGCCCAGCCCGTGAATCCGAACGTGCCGCCCGATCACGTCACGATCGAGATCGACGGCAAGTCGATGGTCGTGCCGAAGGGCTCGATGATCATTGTGGCCGCCGACAAGGCCGGCATCGCGATCCCGCGTTTCTGCTACCACGAGAAGCTCGCGATCGCCGCGAACTGCCGCATGTGCATGGTCGAGGTCGAGATGGGCGGCAAGCCCATGCCGAAGCCGCAGCCGGCCTGCGCGACGCCGGTCGCCGACGGCATGAAGGTGCTGACGCAGTCGCAGCGCGCGTTGTCGGCGCAGCGCAATGTCATGGAGTTCCTGCTGATCAACCATCCGCTCGACTGCCCGATCTGCGATCAGGGCGGCGAATGCGAGCTGCAGGATCTTTCGATGGGTTACGGCCGCTCGGTCTCGCGCTTCGTCGAACGAAAGCGCGTGATTCCGGACGAGGATCTCGGCCCGCTCGTCGAAACCGAGATGACGCGCTGCATCCAGTGCACGCGCTGCGTCCGGTTCATGGCCGAGGTTGCCGGCACGTACGAGCTCGGCGGCATGGAGCGCGGCGAGAACCTCCAGATCGGCACGTACGTCGGCAAGCCGCTGATGAGCGAGCTTTCCGGCAACGTGATCGACATCTGCCCGGTCGGCGCGCTCACCAACAAGCCGTTCCGTTTCCGCGCACGCGCGTGGGAGCTCATCGCGCGCGAATCGATCGGCTATCACGACGCGCTCGGCGCGAACCTCTGGCTGCACACGCGTCGCGGCGAGGCGTTGCGCGCGGTGCCGCGCGACAACGAAGCCGTCAACGAGTGCTGGCTGTCGGATCGCGACCGCTACAGCTGCGACGGTTTGCGCGCGCCCGATCGCGCGACGAAGCCGATGGTCAAGAAGAACGGCGCCTGGGTCGAGACCGACTGGTCCGACGCGATCCGTGCCGCGAGCGAAGCGCTGAAGGGCGTTCGCGCCGGCGAGATCGGCGCGCTCGTGCACCCGGCGACGTCGAACGAGGAAGGCCACCTCGTCGCCAAGCTCGTGCGCGCGCTCGGGAGCGAGCACGTCGACCATCGCCTGCGCCAGCTCGATGTCGCCGATGGCGCCGTTGCGCGTCCGTTCGCGATGCCGGTCGCCGACGTCGAGAAGGCGAACGCGATCGTCCTCGTCGGCTGCAATCCGCGCAGCGAAATGCCTCTGCTCGGCGCGCGCATCAGGAAGGCGATGAAGCGCGGCGCGAAGGTGTTCGCGATCGGCACGGTCGATTTCGAGCTCGAAGCCGATGTCTCGCTGCCGGGCAAGCGGATCGTCACGCCGTCGGCCCTGGCGGACGTTCTGCTCGATCTTGCCAAGGCGGCAAACGACGCAGGTCACTTGCCCGAATCGCATGATCTTGCCAGCGCGATCGCCGGGCGAACGGCCGACGACGCGTCGAAGAACCTCCTGAAGATTCTCGCCGACGCGCCGGCTTCGGTCATCATCGTCGGCGAAGGCGCGACGCTGCATCCGCAGGTGTCCGCGATCCGCGCTGCGGCCGAGTTCGTCGCGAAAGTCACGAACAGCGCCTACGACGAGATGCCGGCCGGCGCGAACGCGATCGGCCTCGCGCAGGTCGGCGTGATGTCGCACGGCACCGCCGGCGGCCTCGATGCGCAGGCGATGCTGCGCGAGCCGCGCCAGGCCTATGTGCTCTACGGCGCCGAGCCGCCCGAGGATTTCGGCGACGGCGCGCTTGCGCTCGATGCGCTCTCGAAGGCCAGCGTCGTCGCGTTCGCGCACTACCTCAGCGAGCCGCTGAAGCACGTCGCGAGCGTGATTTTGCCGATCGGCCTCGTGCCCGAGATCGATGCGACGCTCGTCAACGTCGACGGTGCCGTGCAGCAGGCGAAGCCTGCGACCAAGCTCCCCGGCGACGCGCGCCCCGGCTGGAAGGTGCTGCGTGCGCTCGGCGCCGCGCTCGCGCTCGACGGCTTCGGCTTCACCGAGATCGCCGAGGTGCGCGCGGAGATCGCCAAGGGCCACGGCCCCGCGAAAGTCGCGCAGAAGGGCGCGCTATCGAAGGCGCAGGCGTCATCCGGCGGCGCGTTCGAGCGCATCGCGACGACGGCTATCTATCGCGCCGACGCGGTGCTGCGCCGCACGCCATCGCTGCAGGCGCACCCGCTGACGCGCGGCGCGCGCGCGACGCTGAATCCCGAGGACGCGCTCGCGCTCGGCCTTGGTTCCGGCGCGAGCGCGCGTGTCGGCAGCACGACGCTTCCCGTCGACGTCAGCCGGCGCGTGCCGAAGGGGGCCGTGTGGATCGAGGCCGGCTACGCCGAAACCGCGACGCTGCCGCCGTACGGCGCGGCCCTCGACATCACGAAGGCGTAACGACGACATGCACTGGATCATCGACGCCTACCACTGGTGCGCGAGCTATTTCCCGACGCTGACGATGGCGGTCGCGTTGCTGCTGTTCCCGCTGCTGCCGGTGATCATCGGCGTCGCGATGTACGTCTGGTGGGAGCGCAAGGTCATCGGCTGGATGCACGTGCGCATGGGGCCGAACCAGGTCGGTCCGGCCGGGCTCGCGCAGACGTTCGCCGACGTCTTCAAGCTCCTGCTGAAGGAAGTCATCTATCCGACCAACGCCAATCGCGGGCTCTTCCTGCTCGCGCCGCTGCTGGCGCTCGTGCCGGCGTTCGCGGCGTGGTCGGTCATTCCGATCGGCGACCACGTGGCGTGGTCGAACGCCAATGCTGGCCTCCTGTTCCTGCTCGCGATGACGTCGATGGGCGTCTACGGGATCATCCTCGCCGGCTGGTCGTCGAACTCGCGCTACGCGATGCTCGGCGCGATGCGCTCGGCCGCGCAGGTCGTCAGCTACGAGATCGCGATGGGCTTCTCGCTGATCAGCGTGCTGATCCTCGCCGGCAGCCTCAATCTCTCCGACATCGTCAACGCGCAGGTCGGCCGCCACGGGTTCCTCGACTGGTTCGCCGTGCCGCTGCTGCCGATGTTCGTCGTCTACTTCGTCTCCGGCATCGCCGAGACGAACCGCGCGCCGTTCGACGTCGCCGAAGGCGAATCGGAGATCGTCGCCGGTTTCCACGTCGAATATTCCGGCGCGCCGTTCGCGGTGTTCTTCCTGACCGAATACGCGAACATGATCCT
>CALFNI010000019.1 GCA_937902695.1 uncultured Rhodanobacteraceae bacterium | reverse complement strand
GGGAGGGCGCGTGCTTCGCGATCGCGCCGCCGGGCGGCGAGGGCATCGAGGCGGGCGATGCGTACATCGTCGTGCCGGCGAGCCAGGTCGACGAGGCGCTGAAGCAGAAGCTCACGAAGGATCATCCGGGCTGCACGCTCGTCGACGTCGTCGCGCGTTCCATCAAGCCCTGAGACGTCAGGCGGCGCGCGTTTTCTTCGCGGGCTTGCGCTTCGCGGCGCGCGCCTTCTCGCCGCTCTCGACCATGTAAGCCTTCATGATGGCCGGGATCAGCCCCGGAAAGCGCTGCTCGATTTCCCTGCAGCGCGTCTTATTGCGCATCTCGACGCCATTGCGCTCGCTGCGCACGAGCCCGGCTTCGCGGAGCGCGCGGAAGTGCTGCGAGAGCGTCGACTTGGGGATCTCGCGGTCTATCACGTTGACGAACGTCGAGCACGTTGCGGCGCCGTCCGACGCGGCGAGCTGCGCGTAGATCGCGGCGCGCACGGGATCGGCAAGCGCGTGCAGGATGCCTTCGAGCGTCACGTCGTCGATGGATGGATGGATCAGCGGCCTCACCTGCTCAGGATAGCAGGTCTTGACTTTTGGTTCCATAGTTCATAACTTACGAACTACGGAACACATGAACGGTTCCGCTCCCGTTCCATCCTGAAGTTCGAATCCACCAAGGACCGACCATGAGCACTCTCAAGGGCAAGGTCGCGGTCGTCACCGGCGCCTCCAAGGGCATCGGCGCCGCGATCGCGAAGAAGCTGGCCGACGACGGCGCGGCCGTCGTCGTGAACTACGCATCGAGCAAGGCCGGCGCCGACGCCGTCGTGGCCGCCATCGAAAAAGCCGGCGGCAAGGCCGTCGCGGTCAAGGGCGACGTCTCGAAGCCAAGCGAGGCGAATGGCATCGTCGATGCCGCGATCGCGACGTTCGGCCGCCTCGACATCCTCGTCAACAACTCCGGCATCTACGAGTTCGGCGCAATCGAAACGCTCGACGAGGCAAGCTTCCACAAGCAGTTCAACACGAACGTGCTCGGGCTCCTGCTGACGACGCAGGCTGCCGTCAAACACCTCGGCGAGGGCGCGAGCATCATCAACATCGGCTCGGTCGTCTCGACGCTGCATCCGCCGCAGAGCGCGGTCTATTCGGCGACCAAGGGCGCCGTCGACGCGATCACCGGCGTGCTCGCCAAGGAGCTCGGCGCGCGCAGGATCCGCGTCAACACGATCGCCCCGGGCATCGTCGAGACCGAAGGCACGCACGCGGCCGGCTTCATCGGCTCGGAGTTCGAGACCGACACCGTCTCGCGCACGCCGCTCGGGCGGACCGGGCAGCCGAACGACATCGCCTCGATCGCGAGCTTCCTCGCCTCGAACGATTCGAGCTGGATGACCGGCGAGCGGCTCATCGCCAGCGGCGGTTTGCGCTGATCGAACCCGGATGCGGCGCGTCACGGACGACGCGCCCGTTCGTTGACGCCGGCGGAGGCGTCGAACGACATAGTGAAATCGACTGCCGCGCGGCGGCGATCGACCACGCCGAGGCCGGCGCGGTCGAAAAGCAGCGCGATTCTGTCGTCGCGAACGGCTTCGAGGCGTAGGGCTTCGAAGCCGTCGCGCCGGTCAGATTTTTCGCAGCGCGCGATCGAGGCTCCACGGGCCCGCGCCGGCGGCCGAGAAATACAGGAACACGAAGCAGTAGAACACCGCCGCCTCGCCCTGATTGACGATCGGCCAGAATCCCTGCGGCGCGTGCGCCATGAAGTACGCGAACGCCATCTCGCCGGACAGAACGAACGGCACCGGTCGCGAAAAAAGCCCGACGTGGATCAGCGCACCGCCGAAGAACTCGAGCACGCCCGCGAACCCGAACAGCGACA
>CALFNI010000018.1 GCA_937902695.1 uncultured Rhodanobacteraceae bacterium | reverse complement strand
TCCGATCGCCGACGCCATCGACAGGCAGGAGCCGTGGTCGGACTTCCCGTTCCTGATACTCGCCACGCATGGTCAAGGCCTCGAACGCAAGCTCATTCCCGAGCACCTGATGAACGTGCTCGGAAACGTGACCATCGTCGAGCGGCCGTTTCACCCGTCGACGCTCATCAGCGCGGCGACCACGAGCGTGCGCTCGCGCCGGCGCCAGTACGAAGCGCGTTCGCATCTCGCCGAGCTCTCCGCCGGACACGACCGGCTGGCAAGAACGATGCTGGAGCTCGCGTCCGAACGCGCTGCGCTGACCGACCTCACGCGCGAGCTCGAGCGTCGCGTAGAGGAGCGGACGGCCACGTTGCGCGAGGAAGTCGTAGCACGCGAGCGCGCGCAGGAGCTCTTGCTCCATGCGCAGAAGATGGAGAGCCTCGGCCAGCTGACCGGCGGCGTCGCACACGACTTCAACAACCTCTTGATGGCCATCATGGCGAATCTCGAGGTGCTCGACAAAAGCGTCGCCGGCGATTCGCCGGAGGCCCGCCTGATACGGGCCGCGATGCAGGGCGCCGAGCGCGGAGCCGCGCTGACGCAGCGCATGCTGGCGTTCGCCCGTCAGCAGAAACTCGCCACGGCGACGGCGAACGTCCGCGAGCTCGTCAACAATGCCAGAGAGCTCATCCGCCGCTCGATCGGGCCGCAAATCGTCCTGGACGACCAGGGCGTCTCGGCGCAGCTGCCGCCGGTGACCGTGGACGCCGTGCAGTTCGAGCTCGCGATCCTCAATCTCGCGATCAACGCGCGCGATGCGATGCCGCACGGCGGCCGCATCGAGCTGCGGGCCGGCAGCGCGCGCCTGCCGGCTTCGGCAACGCTCAAGGCAGGCCCGTATGTCTGGGTGGAGGTGGCCGATTCCGGCACCGGCATGACTGCAGAGACGCTCGCCCGTGCAACCGAGCCGTTCTTTTCGACCAAGGCCGTGGGCAAAGGCACGGGGCTCGGCCTGTCCATGGTCCGGGGTTTCATCGAGCAGCTCGGCGGCGCCGTCACGATCGAGAGCGAGATCGGCGTCGGCACGACGGTCCGGCTGTGGCTCCCCGAGGCCGACGAGCGGGTTCCCGAAGCCGAGGTCAAGGCGGAGGTTGAACAGCCTCTGCTGAAGCGGGCGACCATCCTGCTCGTCGACGACGACTCGCTGATCGCGTCGAGCACGAAGATATTGCTCGAAGCCATGGGTCATGACGTCATCGACGTCGCGAGCGCGGAGGACGCCATCGAGATCATCGAACGTAACACGCCGATCGATCTCGTCATGACCGATTACGCGATGCCCGAAATGACCGGCCTGGAGCTTGCCACCTACGTGGGACGCTTCCGACCCCAGTTGCCCGTCCTGCTCGTCACGGGCTTTGCCGATCTGCCGAGCGCGGCCGTTCCGAATCTCGCACGGCTTGCGAAGCCGTATCGGCAGGCGCAGCTCGAAGAGCAGCTCGCATCCCTGCTCGGCAAGTGAGCCGAGATGGCGGGCGGCCGCATCGACACGTCGGGCTCCGCATGCTGAGCGGCTGCAGGTGCCACGCATGACCCGGACGCGAACGCTGCGAATCGGCACTGCGGGCTGGTCGTTGCCGCGCGAGGCCGCTGCGGCCTTTCCCGAGCGCGGCACGCATCTGCAACGCTACGCCGCGGTCTTCGATGCCGTCGAGATCAACTCGTCCTTCTACCGTTCGCACCGGCGCGAGACCTATGCGCGGTGGGCAGCGAGCGTGCCGAGCGGCTTTCGCTTCTCGGTCAAGCTCCCGCGCGAGATCACGCACGACCTGCGCCTGCGCGCCTGTGCGAGGCCGCTGCGCACGTTCCTCGGCGAGGTCGAGGGGCTCGGCGCGCGACTCGGCTGCCTGCTCATCCAGCTGCCGCCGAGCCTGGCGTTCGAGCGGGCGCCCGTGACGCGGTTCCTGACGCTGCTGCGGCATCGCTTCGACGGCAATGCGGTCGTCGAGCCGCGACACGCGACATGGTTCGCGCCTGCCGTCGAAGACACGCTGCGCGCATTCGACGTCGGCCGCGTCGGCAGCGATCCTGCGCTCTGCGCGGATGCCGCGATACCTCTGGCCAAAATGCCAGTCTCGTATCGCCGCCTCCATGGGTCGCCGCGCATGTATTACTCGAGCTACGACGAGGCCTTCCTCGCGTCCGTCGCCGCCGACCTTGGCGCGACCGGATCACGTACGCGCGATTGCTGGTGCATCTTCGACAATACGGCACACGGGCACGCGACCTCGAACGCGCTGCGCCTCGTCGAGTTGACCGGCGCGCAGCGCGTTCGCTGAGCTAGACGATCGGCGGATCGGTTTCCCGCTCCGGATGCCGATGGCGCGCCAGCGCCGCGATGAACCTCGATATGCCGCCCGCATCGAGCTTCGCCATCGTCAACACGCCCGGGTCCTCGTCTGCAATGCCGCAGGCTTCGAAGACCGCCCGCGCCTCGCCGACCGCCATGATGGTCTTGCCGTGGCGATACTGGTCCTTGACGTGCTCCGCGACGCGTCCGTCGGCGGCGAGCGTCTTCGCGCTCGCCGCGCCGCCGGGGATGACGAGCCCGTCGAACAGGATGCCGGGCTCGTTCTCGAACGACGCATCGGCATCCATCGGCTCGCCGTTCCTCGTCGCGAAGGGCCCGACGCGCGGTCCGACCAGGCGGCCGATCGCGCCCGCATCGAGCAGCTTGCGCTGCAACGCGCCGATCTGCGCGCCGTCCATGCCGTCGGCGACGAAGATCGCGACCTTGCGCGTGCGAACGCCGCCTGCACCGGGCCGCGCCGTCAGCGAGAGCGCCGGCGACTGCGTCACTTCAGGCGTGGGCACCTCGTCGAGCGCCGTCGGCATCGCGGCAGGCAGCGGCATGCCGAGGCCGTTCGCGACGCCGGCCGCCAGCTCCTCGGAGACGTTCCGCAGCATCGACACGACGCGCGTCCTGATGGCCGGCACCGTCAGCTTGCTGAGCTCGAAGCGGAACGCGGCGATGATGTGGGCCTTCTCGACGGCGGTCTGGCTTTCGAAGAACAGCGTCGCCTGGTTGTAGTGCTCGGCGAACCTGATCGGCTTGCCGCGCACCTCGCTCTGCTCGACAGGCTCCGGGAACGGCGTGAAGCCCGCAGCGCCCGCCTGGAACGGGCAGCCGCCGCCGAGCGAGTTCGGCTCGTACGCGACGCGCCCGCGCGCGATCGCCTGGCGATGCATGCCGTCGCGCTGGTTGTTGTGCACGGCGGCGATCGGCGCATTGATCGGGATCTCGTGGAAGTTGGGTCCGCCGAGCCGCGATATCTGCGTGTCGACGTACGAATGGATGCGGCCCGCGAGCAGCGGATCGTTCGTGAAATCGATGCCCGGGACGACGTGCGCGGTGCAGAACGCCACCTGCTCGGTCTCGGCGAAGAAGTTGTCCGGGTTGCGGTCCAGCACCAGGCGCCCGACCGGCTGC
>CALFNI010000017.1 GCA_937902695.1 uncultured Rhodanobacteraceae bacterium | reverse complement strand
CGACGCGCCTGGTCCGCGCGGCCGCGCGCATGGCGGCGGCGCTGCACGCGGAGTGGCTCGCGGTCTACGTCGAGACGCCCAAGCTCGTGCGCCTGCCGCAAGCGGCGCGCGATCGCATCCTGCAGACGCTGCGCCTCGCCGCCGAGCTCGGCGCCGAATCGGCGAATCTTTCCGGCGAAAGCGTCGCCGCGACGCTGATCGACTTCGCGCGCCAGCGCAACGTCAGCCGCATCATCGTCGGCAAGCCGCTGCGGCCGCGCTGGCGCGACCGCTTCGATGTCTCGCTCGTCGACGAGCTGATCCGGCAGAGCGGCACGATCGACGTCTACGTGATCAGCGGCGAGCCCGGCGAGGAGCGCTCGGCACCGCCGCGCATTCCGAAGCGGAACAGCCGCTGGACCGCATATCTCAAGGCGCTTGCGGTCGTCGCGGTGGCGACGCTCGTCGGCTCGTTCATGGCGGATCGCTTCGAGAGCACCAATATCGTGATGGTGTACCTGCTCGGGACCGTCGTCGTCGCGGCGCGCTTCGGGCGCGGGCCCGCGGTCATGGCGGCCGTGCTGAGCGTTTCGTTGTTCGACTTCATGTTCGTGCCGCCGAAATATTCGTTCGCGGTGTCGGATACGCAGTACGTGATCACGTTCGCCGTCATGCTGACGACGGCATTCCTGATCAGCCATCTCGCCGCGCGCGGCAAGCGGCAGGCCTCGGTGGCGCGCCAGCGCGAGCGTCGCGCCGCCGAGCTTTACGCGCTCTCGCGCGAGCTCGCGCGCCGGCGCTCGATCGACGAGATCGCGCGCTTCCTCGTGCGCCACGTGCTGGCGAGCATCGAGGGCGAAGCCGCGGTGCTGCTGCCCGATGCCGACGGCAAGATCCAGGATCCCGAGCATTTCTGCGATCGCGGCGCACCGCGCGCGGCGGCGAGCGCGAACCGCTACCCGGTGCCCGGCAACGATCTCGGCATCGCCCAGTGGGCCTACGATCATCGCAAGAAGGCCGGCCTCAATACCGACACGCTCGCCAGCGCGACGGCGATGTACCTTCCGCTCAATGCGCTCAAGCGCAACATCGGCGTGCTCGGCCTTCGCCCTGCCGATCCGCGCCAGCTGCAGATTCCAGAGCAGATGGGCCTCGTCGATGCGCTGATCAACCAGGCCGCGGTGGCGATGGAACGCGTGCAGCTCGCCGAGGCCGCGCAGGACGCCAGCGTGCAGATCGAATCCGAGCGCCTGCGCAACGTGCTGCTCAGCGCGATATCGCACGATTTCCGCACGCCGCTCGCGACGATCATCGGCTCGGCATCGACGCTGCGCGACAGCCACGCGGCACTCGGCGAGGAGCGCCGGCGCGCGCTGCTCGACACGCTGCTGCACGAGGCCGATCGCATGAACCGGCTGGTCGGCAACCTGCTCGACCTGACGCGCTTCAGCGAAGGCCGCATCGAGCTCCGGCACGACTGGGTTGCGATCGACGAGCTCGTCGGCGCCGTGCTCGCGCGCCTCAAGGATCTCCTCGCATCGCGCCCGGTGACGCTGCGCCTGCCGCCGGAGCCGCCGCTCGTACGGGGCGACGAAGTCATGCTCGAGCAGGTGCTGTCTAACCTCGTCGAGAACGTCGCGCGGCACACGGCGCCCGGCACGGCGTTCGAGATTTCGGCCGACGTGACGGACGATGCGCTCGAAATCGCCGTGCGCGACCATGGCGCCGGCCTGCCGCCCGGCGAGGAGACGCGCGTCTTCGAGAAGTTCCATCAGGCGCGGCCGGAGAGCGCGCAGAGCGGATTCGGCCTCGGCCTTGCGATCTCCAGGGCGATCGTCGAAGCGCACGGCGGCACGATCATGGCGGCAAACGCGCCCGGCGGCGGCGCCGAGTTCCGCTTCACGCGGTTTTGGCCCGAACGCGAGCCGGCCGCGCAATGACGAACGCGCGCACGCGGCTGCTGCTGATCGAGGACGATCCGCAGATCCAGCGCTTTCTCGCCACCGCGCTCGACGCGCACGGCTACGCGCTGACGGCGGCGGCGACCGGCAACGAGGGCGTGCAGGCCGCGGCGACGCGGCAGCCCGACGTGGTCATCGTCGATCTCGGGTTGCCGGACATCACGGGACTCGAGGTGATCCAGCGCCTTCGCGAGTGGTATGCGCGGCCGATCATCGTGCTGTCGGCGCGCGACAAGGAAACCGACAAGGTCGCCGCGCTCGATCTCGGCGCCGACGACTACCTCACGAAGCCGTTCGGCATCGGCGAGCTGCTCGCTCGCCTGCGCGTCGCGGAGCGTCATCTCGCGGCGCGCAGCGGCGCGCCCGGCGACGCGATCGTAAGGATCGGCGACGTATCGCTCGATCTCTCCGCGCATCGCGAGCGGATACGCCAGCAGTCCGGAAATGCCGCGAGCCGACGCCGGCGGCAGCCGGCGAAGGGCCTCGCGGAGAATTTTCACCGCGGCGCCCGCCGTGTCGGGCATCCGCGAGAGCGCGGTATACGCCTTCTGTCCCACGCGCGGCGTGATCGTATCGAGCACCGCTTTGAGATCTTCGGGCTTGACCTTCGGATCCGACGCCAGCGCCGCGAATCGAATCCCCTCTCCCTCGAAGTCGCGCGGGTCGCGGCGGAGATATCCCTCCGTGTACCTGCGTCCCACATCGGCGCCGTACCGGTTGGCGAGCTCGATGGCATGGATGTAGGCCGGTGCGAAGTCCGAGTCGGCCGCGATCGAGCGGTCGAACAGCGCGAGCACTTCCTGCTGGCCGACCTTCGGATCGTAGTGGAGCCGCATGTCGGCGAGCAGGTACCACGCTTCCGGATCGTTCGGATATTGCTCGGTGGCGACCTTCATCGTCGCGATCGCGGCGTGAGTCTCGGCGGGGTTCCGCCGGCCGTTGGTGCCGATGGCCGCATAGTGACCCATCGCCGTCAGAAAGAGCGAATCGTGCGCGGACAATCCAGGCCGCACGAGCTGACCAGCGCGGCGGTCCGCCGCAACGGCTTCGGGATTGCCCGCTCCC
>CALFNI010000016.1 GCA_937902695.1 uncultured Rhodanobacteraceae bacterium | reverse complement strand
ATTCCATGTCGTTGACGTCGATGCCGACGTCCTCGGCCGTGATGTAGCGGCCGTTGAGCGAGTTGACGTAGCGGCCGAACGCGCGGAACAGGGCCTCGGATTTGTCCTTGGCCGGATCGCCGATGATCACGCCCTTGCCGCCGCCGAGATTGAGGCCCGCCACCGCGTTCTTGTACGTCATGCCGCGCGACAGGCGCAGCACGTCGTTCAACGCTTCGGCCTCGTTCTTGTACGGCCACATGCGAAGGCCGCCGAGCGCGGGGCCGAGCACGCTGTTGTGGATCGCGATGATGGCCTTGAGCCCGGCGTCCTTGCTGTGGCAATAGACGACCTGCTCGTGACCGGTTTCGGCAATCGTTTCGAATAGCATCGATCTTTGCTCCGGCAGCACCGCCAGGCCAGGCGCGAACGCGCGGCCCACATCCGTGAAAGCACTTCAGATGTGTCGGTTAACTGCTTGTAGAAGTTGAGGAATGGAAGGATGGAACGCGGCCGACCGGCCACTTCGCGGCGCGTAGTGTAGCGGGGTCGGTGCGGAGGCGACAGTCCGCGGCACCGTGCGCGGCCGAACGGAAAGATGGGCTCGCTGAAGCGAGCCCTTGGCCGCGGACGCGTGCATGAAGCAAGATGCGCGCGTAGTCCACCACGGGGGTTTCAGGCATGCGGACGCTTCTTCGTCGACTGCCGGCAGCAGTCGCGCTCTCCGGCCTTGCGCTCATGTCGGTCGCGGCTCGTGCCGCCGATGCGCGCGACGATGTCTTCAAGGCATATCAGAAGCTGATGGCGTCGCGGTTCGCGGTCGACATCAGCACGACCGGCGACAGCGGCACGATGAAATCGCACGGCGAGTACGACACCGTCGATCGCATCCATTTCAGGAACGACAAGATGGAGATGATCGTCGTGCCGGAAGGCACCTGGATGAAGACCGGCCAGGACTGGATGCAGCCGCCGATGGACATGAGCGGCATGGTCAAGCAGTTCGTGCCGAAATCGATCGAGGATCTTCGCGGCATGACGAAGAACGCAGCCGACCTCGGCGCGACGACACGGAACGGGCAGGGCGTGCACGCATATTCCTATGACGTCGACACGACGGTCATGGGCATCCACGTGACGTCGACGAACAGGATCTTTCTGAATGCGGCCGGCCAGATCGTCCATGCCGAGAGCGACGGCGAGGCGATGGGCCGCAAGTCGCATACCGCGCAGGACATCCGGTACGACGACAGCATCCGCGTGACGCCGCCGAAGTAGTCGGCGCGCCTGCTCTTGAAAAGACCGAACGATCGTGCTATTTTGCTGATATGCAACCTGCCGCCACGACCAGCAAGGGCGCTGCGACGCGCGATTCGATCATCGAGCGTGCGGTCCAGATCGTCCGCAAGGAGGGCTTCGAAGGCCTCTCGATCGGCACGATCGCGGGATCGGTCGGCATGTCGAAGAGCGGCGTCTTCGCCCATTTCGGCTCGCGTGAAGAACTGCAGCTGGCGGTTCTGGACGCCGCCGCGCAGCGCTTCACCGAGCAGGTATTCCTGCCGGCCATCCGCGAGAAGCGCGGCCTGACGCGCCTCCTCGCCATCGGCAGCCGCTGGATGAAATGGCTGCGCAGCGAGCAGGGCGGCTGTCCGATGGTCAGCGCCGCGATCGAATACGACGACCGGCCCGGGGCGATCCGCGAGCGCGTGATTTTCTACCAGACCAGGCTCCGCAAGGAGCTTTCGCGCGCGATCGCGATGGCCGTCGAGACAAAGGAGCTTCGCGCCGACACCGAGCCCGAGCAGCTCGCGTTCGAGATCTTCGGCGTCGAGCTCGCGATGCACCACGACAGCCGCCTGTTCGGCTTCGACGAAGCAATCGTGCGCAGCGAACGAGCGCTCCAGCGCCTCGTCGACTCGTACCGCGCCCGATAA
>CALFNI010000015.1 GCA_937902695.1 uncultured Rhodanobacteraceae bacterium | reverse complement strand
CGAATCGACGATGTGGTCGATCAAGAAGATGTTCCCGAACCTCGACTGGTTCAGCGCGGTCAGCTACCACATGATGGGCGTGCCGACGGCAATGTTCACGCCGCTGTTCGTGATCTCGCGGACCTCGGGCTGGAGCGCGCATGTGATCGAGCAGCGCGAAGACGGCAAGATCATCCGGCCGAGCGCGAATTATGTCGGGCCGGAAGATCTCAAGTTCGTGCCGATCGATCAGCGGAAGTAATCGCCTCTCCCGCTTGCGGGAGAGGCCGTCGGCGAAGCCGCGGGTGAGGGCAGCGCGGTGGTTCAGCGCCGCAAGATGACACGTCGAACGAGCTTGCCCTCACCCCTAGCCCTCTCCCGCAAGCGGGAGAGGGGACATGTTGCGCGTGGTAGGAAGGGTGTCGCGCTAGGTCAGGCCGCTTCCTGCTCCGCTAGCGCCTTCTTCACGCCCGCATCGTCATTCATGCGCTGCATGAACCGCGCGAGATTGTCGAGCCCTGACAGATCGACGTTCTGTCCTTTTGCCCACCGCAGCGTCACGAAGAGATACGGATCGACGATCGACCGCGCGCCGACAACGAAGTCGCGCCCGGCGAGCTGACCATCGAGCCGCTCGAACAGCTTGCGCAGTTTCTGCCGTGCGTTGTCCTTCGCCTTGTCGATCAGCGCAGGATCCTCGAGATAGTTCGCCTCTCCGAACAGCGGCTTGAACGCCGGATGCACGTCGGAGTTCACGAACGCGAGCCAGCGATTGATCTCGGCGCGCGCCTTCGGCGTGCCGTCGCCGCCGAGCTTCGATTCCGGAAACGTGTCGGCGAGATAGTTGAGGATCGCCCCGTTCTGCGTCAGCAGCCAGCCGTCGTCCTCGAGCACCGGCACCTGGCCGGCGGGATTGAGCTTGAGGAACCAGGGCTGCTGGCGCTCCTCGCGCGGAACCTTCTGCGTTTCGAACGGTGTCCCGATCCAGGTGAGGACGATGTGATCGGCGAGCGCGCACGTGCCAGGCGTGAAATAGAGCTTCATCGGAGTTCCTTTTGTCGAGAATAGTGCGATGCCGCGGCGACGCGCGCCGCGGCGAACGCAAACGAAAATACACGATCGAAACGTTCCCGCACTACAACGTGGCCGCGAGCCGCGTGCCCTGGTCGATTGCGCGCTTCGCATCGAGCTCAGCCGCGACATCGGCGCCGCCGATCAGATGCGTCTTGAGTCCCGCCGCGGCAAGCTCGCCGTGCAGCGTGCGGTTCGGCTCCTGTCCCGCGCAGATGACGATGTCGTCGGCGGGCAGCACCTGCGCGCTGCCATCGGCGCGGATGTGCAGGCCGGCATCGTCGATGCGCTCGTACTCGACGCCGCCGAGCATTACGACGTTCTTCGCCTTCAGCGTCAGGCGATGCACCCAGCCGGTCGTCTTGTTGAGACGCCCGCCGGGACGACCCGCCGTTCGCTGCAGCAGCCACACCTCGCGGTCGGGCGGCTCGGGCGCGGCGCGCACGAGTCCGCTTCGCGCATCGAGCGTCGTGTCTATGCCCCATTCGTGCGTCCATCGC
>CALFNI010000014.1 GCA_937902695.1 uncultured Rhodanobacteraceae bacterium | reverse complement strand
AGCAGCATGAGCTGCTCGCGTTTCGCATCCGCGCCTTTGTACAGCGGCGACAGTGCCTGGTGCAGCGCGGTTGCAAGGCCGGGCGTCAGCGTCGCATCCGCCGTGCCCTGCACGATGAGCACGGCCGGCGGCGGATGGCCCGCGGCGATGTCGCCCGCGCGGCCGGGCGCGTCCATACGCCGCGCGAGCTCGCGCGCGGCGTCGCTCCATGCGTATTTCGTCGCGGTCGCATGCTCGTACGCGGCGATCGAAGCGGTGAGGCCCGTCGAGGCGTTGAGCACGACCGTCGCCCCGATCGGCACGTCGCGCTCGGCCAGCGCAAAAAGCGCAGCAGCGCCTCCGGCGGAAAACCCGAAAAGCCCGATCGGCTCGCCGGCCTTCATGCAGCCGTCCGCCTGCAACGCCGCGACGACGGACGGGAGCTCCTTCGCGGCGCCGGCGACGACCGGCTCGAAGACTTGCCTCGCGACGTCGGCGTCCTGCCGTCGCTTCAGCGCCTCGACGCCGCCCGTCTCGGCACGCTTGCCGAACAGCGGCAGGCCGAGATAGACCTTGATCGCGGGCACGTCGTCTAGCGGCAGCGCTTCCATCAGCGCCGCCTCGCTCGCGGGCGGACCGAAGCCATGCCACAGCACAATCGGTGCTTTCGTGACCGACTTCGGCAGGCGCAGGATCGCCGGGACGCCGGCGAGCGTCGTCTCGACCGTGGCCACGTCCCCGGGATCGCGGGCGCGATCGGCACACCGGAACGGCACGGCTGCGACGCTCGCGCTTGCGCCGGCGGCGGCCAGCGCTGCCAGCGCGATCAATAGCCGGATCATCCGACGGCCTCCTCGTTGCATTGCGCGGATCAGATACGCGCGCGATGCCGCGCGCATGGGCCATTCGTCCCCGATGCGCCGGAGCGCCGGCATTCCGGCAATCGCGGCACACCGGACGCCATCGGCGAAGTCTTCATCGCCGCCACGCGCGACATCGATTGCGACCACCACGCGCAACCGCAAGCGCGATAGGATCGCGGCCGGGGAGCCCGCGTGCCTGGTCGCGTAGGCCGGCGCGGCACGGAATCGAGTCGAAACCGTCGTCAACGGGGGAGTGCATGTACGGCAAGCGTGTCTCGGGACTCATCGGCATCATCGTCGGCGGCGCGTGGCTCGCCTGGAACATGCAGTACTTCAAGACGCAGGGCTTCGGCGCGATCGGGATGCCGCTGCTGATCCTCGTGCTCGGGCTCTTTTATTTCTTCGGCGCCAGCCGCTCGAGCGAATAGCGGCTACGCCGGCGGCTTCGGCGGCCCGATCCGGGCGGAGAGCTCCGCCGCGGCACGCCGCTTCGCACGGGCGGCCTGCCGCTCGGCCCAGCGCCGGAGCACGCGTGCCTGCCGCGCGCCGACCTCGGGATCGCGCACCACGGTCTCGACGCGCGCGATAAGCGTGTCGATGTTCTCGCGCGGATCCTCGTCGGGATCGCGGCCGCCGGACCATACGTCGATGTAGCGGTCGCTCCGCTCGCCGAACTTCAGCACCATCGCGAAGAAGCGCGGCGCCTGCTGCTTCAGCAGCACGAGATCGGCGAGCGCTGCCGCGATCGCGGCGGGGCCGACGGCGAGGTCGCGCGCGGCGCCGAGCAGCACCTTGAGCTGCAGGATCGCGACGGACTTGATCAGGTGGGTTGCTGTTTCCTTCTGTTTCTTTTCCATGCGCGTCGCAATCGGGGGCTGGGCATCGAGAATTGTGACCGGACCCGCGCCACGCGTCATCCGCCGGAGCGCACCGCGATCGGCTGCAGGACCAGTCGTTGCACCTTTACGCCGGGCCGCGGGGACCTGCCTGGCGAAACGCCTTACCATCACCGCGTCACCGCTCCCTTCCGGCCCGACTTGAAACCGCTGCTCGCCCGCTCCAGCCGCCAGTTCTACGTGTTCCAGACGCTGGTCTGGTTCGGCTACGGCTTCGAGCAGTTTCTCGCCGGCATCGGCGTCGGGCGCTCGCTCGACTACTACAAGATCTGCCTGCTCGACGTCTTCTTCGGCATCGTCTTCACGCTGATCATCCGTGCCGTGGTCGAGGCGACCTGGAACCGTCCGCTGCACCTGCGGCTCTGGGCGGGCGGCACGGTGCTGGTCACGATGTCGGCGGCCTACGGCTATGTCTGGAAGATCGCGCTCTATGCGATGTGCGAGGAGTGCAAGCCGCCGCCGAGCCTGCTCGGCTACATCTCGTATTTCTTCGGCGCGCTGTACCTTCTCTTCGCGTGGACGGCGGCCTACGTCGGCATCAAGCTCGCGCGCCAGCTCCAGCACGAGAAGGAAACGGCGCTGCACGCGACGGCGATGGCGCACCAGGCGCAGCTGCGCATGCTGCGCTATCAGCTCAATCCGCATTTCCTGTTCAACACGCTGAACGCGATCTCGACGCTCGTGCTCGACGGCCGCCGCGATCAGGCCAACGGCATGGTCGGCGCCCTTTCCGGTTTCCTCCGCTACTCGCTGGACAGCGATCCAGAGCAGCGCGTGACGCTCGACCAGGAAATCGAATCGGTGCGCCGCTACCTCATGATCGAGCAGGTGCGCTTCGGCGATCGCCTGCGCGTCGGCATCATGGTGACGCCCGAAGCGGGCAGCGCGCTGGTGCCGAGCCTGATGCTGCAGCCGCTGATCGAGAACGCGATCAAGTACGCGATCTCGCGGCGCGAGGAAGGCGGGCGCATCGAGCTCGTCGCGCACACGGACGAGGGCGCGCTCGAGATCACGCTCCGCGACGACGGCCCCGGCAGCGTGGACTACGTCCCCAAGAGCGGCGGCGGCCACGGCGTCGGCCTCGCCAACACGCGGGAAAGGCTGCGCGTCCTCTACGGCGATCGCCAGAGCTTTACCATCCGCACGTGCGAACCGCGCGGAACTCTGGTAACGCTACGCCTGCCGCTGGAGCGGCTCGCTGCCGAGGACATAGCCGATGCCCCTGCGTACGCTCATCGTTGACGACGAACCCCTCGCCCGGCGCGGCCTGGCGCTCAGGCTGGCGCGCCACGCCGACGTCGAAATCGTCGCCGAATCCGGCAACGGGCGCGAGGCGTTCTTCGCGATCTCCGAGCACCAGCCCGACCTCATGTTCCTCGACGTGCAGATGCCGGGCGTCGACGGCTTCGAGCTTCTCAAGGCCGTGCCGGCGGCGCAGATGCCGCTGACGGTGTTCGTGACCGCGTACGATCAGTACGCGCTTAAGGCGTTCGAGGCGAACGCGCTCGACTATCTCCTGAAGCCGGTCGAGGACGCGCGGCTCGACAGCGCGCTGGACCGGGTGCGCCACGAGCTCTCGACGCGCGATGCCGACGAGCATCGCGGACGCCTGCTGCGCCTGCTCGGGACGATGTCGGGGCGTCCCGATCTCACGCTCGACGAAGCGCTCGCCGACGCCGACCGCGCCGGCGGACGCCCGGCCGACGACCGGCTCGCGATCAAGGATTCGGGCCGCATCCTGCGCGTGCCGATGGACGACATCCTCTGGATCGACGCCGCCGGCGACTACATGTGCGTGCACACGGGCCAGGACACGCACGTCCTCCGCGCGACGATGCGCGAGCTCGAAGGCAAGCTCGATCCGCGCCGGTTCCAGCGCATCCATCGCTCGACGATCGTCAACGTCGCGCGCGTGCGCGAGCTGCGCTCGCATCTGAACGGCGAGTATTTCCTGATTCTCGATTCGGGGCAGCAGCTCAAGCTTTCGCGGAGCTACAAGGACAAAGTGCGTCTCCTGCACTGACGGATTTTTCCGTTCGCGCGCTCTTCCCCTCTCCCGCGAGCGGGAGAGGGGAAGAGAGTTAGGAGCGTTTGAAAAAAACGTCGCCCGATTCGCGGATCGACAGGAACCCCGTCACCTTGCCGCCATCGCGGATGAAAACGCGCCGCAGGCGCGGCTGCCCCGGCGTGAACGCGACGTCGCGCGCTTCCATTTCGAGCTTCGTCGACGCGGCGCCGTTCGTCGAGCTTGCGAGCGCTAAGTCCTTGCGCTCGATCGTCACGGTCACGCCGTTGGCGATGTACGTGCCGACGTAGTCGTCGAGCTCCGCCGACGTCAGCGTCGCCGCCACCGGCTCCCTCGGCTTCGTCATCGTCTGGCTCGAAATCAGGAGCCAGCGGCCGTCCTTCTTCTGCCAGACCTCGGTCGAGAGAAAGCTCGCCGTGCGCACGGCGCCGTTCGCGTGCTGCGTGAGGTTGTCGGTGAAGCTCGTCACGGCCGTATCGCCCTGCATCTCGATGCGCACGTCGCTCTGCACGAGCTTGTTGACGATGCCGGCCGGCGGCGGCGTGCTCTCGGCGAGATCCTTCTTCGTCGCGATCTCGCCCGTTTCGTTCATGAAGATCACGCGATCGTCGACATAGTGGGCGAGCGTCTTGCCGTCGCCGGCGGCCGACGCGTCCGAGAACGCACGCGACTGCTGCTCGACGATCGCCCGATCGCTCTCGGTGGCCTCTGCGGACATGACGACGAGCAACGACAACGCGACGGACAACTTCCTTGCTTTCGACACGGCAAACGCTCCGGTGGATGGCGGTCGGGGATCGTCGGCGCCCTCCGCGCTGGAAGTCCCGTGCCGTTCGTCGTGAACTCGGCAGCCGGAGTACCGTGGACGGCAGCCCGTGCGTCTACTTGCGCCCGCCGGCCGCATCGAACATCGCGCCGAGTGCGGCATAGGCGACGGCACGATCGGCGAACGCGAACGTGCCGTGCTCGCGCATCTCGTTCGCCGCATCGATCAGCGCGCCGTACGCGGCGCGCGCGAGCGCGCTGCCCACGCTGACGCGCTTGACGCCGAGTGCGGCAAGCTCGCCGAGACTGAAGCGTGCGCCGGCGAGGCCCATCACGACGTTGACCGGCCGGTCGACCGATTTCACGACCGCCGCGATGTCGTCGCGCGCGACGAGCCCCGGCGCGTAGAGCACGTCGGCGCCGGCGTCCTGGTAGGCCTGCAAGCGGCGGATCCCGTCGGCGAGATCCTTGCGCCTGACGAGGAAGTTCTCCGCGCGCGAGGTCCGCGTGAACGCAAACGGCAGTGCGCGAGATCGGAAG
>CALFNI010000013.1 GCA_937902695.1 uncultured Rhodanobacteraceae bacterium | reverse complement strand
GGCAATCCGAATGTCGATACGGACGGTGACGGCATCGACCTCAACCGCAACTTTCCGTTCCACTGGAACTTCGGAAACGGCGGATCGAGCCCCATCGTCTGCGACGAAACCTATCGCGGGCCTCTCGCGGCATCGGAGCAGGAAACGCAGAACCTCGTCCAGTACGTCGCAGGCACCTGCACGCCCGATGGCGCGTGCAGCGGCGGCATCTTCGCCGATCACCGCGCCGGCTCGATGGAGCCGCCCGGCCATATCGACGACGGCGATGCCGCGTCCGATGACACGCCCGGCTTCTTCCTCGACATGCACAGCAACGCAGCGCTCGTGCTCTGGCCCTGGGGCGACACCGGAACCGATTCGCCGAACGTGAACGGCCTGACCACGCTCGGCCGCCGCATCGCCTGGTTCAACAGCTACACGCCCGAGCAGTCGAACGAGCTTTATCTGACGGACGGCACGACCGACGATTCCATGTACGGATTGCTCGGCGTCGCTTCCTACACGATCGAAACGGGCGCCGAGTTCTTCGAAGATTGCAACAGCTTCGAAGGATTCACCGCCCCCCACAACCTTGATGCGCTCCGCTACATTTCGCGCTCGCTGCACGCGCCGTATCAGCTCCCGGCAGGCCCCGACACGGTCGACGTCGAGGTCAGTTCTGACCTTGTCGTGCCGGGCGACTCGATCACCGTGACCGCGCACCTCGATTCGCAGCGGTTCAACCAGTCGAACGGCAGCCAGACGATTTACGACATTTTCAGCGCCGGCCTCTATTTCGACGTGCTGCCGTGGGACACCGACGCCATTCAGCCCATGACCGCGGCTGACGGCGCCTTCGATTCGCCGGTCGAGACCGCCGTCGCGCCGATCGACAACATCGGCGGCACCGGCCGTCATTTCGTGTACGTGCAGGCGAGCGACAGCGCGGCGAACTCCGGCACACCGAACGCCGCGTTCTTCGACGTCGCCGATCCGAGCCAGATCGGCACGATCAGCGGCACCGTGACCGATCTCGCGAGCGGCGATCCGATGAGCGCGACCATCGCGCTGCACAATCCCGCCAACAACGAGCAGCACACGGCGGTCAGCGATCCCGCCACCGGCGACTACGCGGCGCACGCGTTCCCGGGCAGCTTCGACGTCACGGTGAGCGCGCCGCACCACATCGCGCAGACGCTGAGCGGCGTCGCGTTCGCGGCCGGCTCGACACTCACGGAGAACTTCTCGTTGCTCGCCGACTGCGTCTTCCTCGACGACGACGTCGAGAACGGCAGCGCGCCCTGGACCACGCAGGCGCCGTGGACCATCGTCAGCAACGTGCCCGGCAACACGACGCATGTCTGGAACACGCCGAGCTATCCCGACAACGCCGACCGCAGCCTGACCACGGCGACATCGTACGATCTCACCGGCTACAGCGGCGCGACGCTCGACTTCGACGACCGCTGC
>CALFNI010000012.1 GCA_937902695.1 uncultured Rhodanobacteraceae bacterium | reverse complement strand
GCGCGCTGCGGCTGTCGACGTCGCTGTTCCAGGAACTGCGCCAGATCGTGTTCGCACGCGTGCTGGCGCGGACCTCGCGCAAGATCACGTTGCGCGTATTCGAACACCTGCATGCGCTGTCGCTGCGCTTCCATCTCGATCGCCGTACCGGCGGTGTCGCGCGCGATGTCGAACGCGGCATGAGCGCGACCTCCGACCTGCTCGACTGGACCATCTACACGATCCTGCCGACGCTGCTCGAAGTCGCCGTCGTCTGCGGTTATCTCATCGTGCGTTACGACTGGGGCTTCGCCGCGATCACGCTCACGACGCTGTTCGTCTATATCGCCTACACGGTCTCGGTGACCGAATGGCGCCTTCGCTACTACCGGGCGGCGAACGCGGCCGACACCGAAGCGAACGCGCACGCGGTCGATTCGCTGCTCAACTACGAGACGGTCAAGTACTTCGGCAACGAGCGGCACGAGTTCGCGCGCTACGACTCGAGCCTCGTCAAGTACGAGGAAGCCACCGTGAAGAGCCTGAAGACGCTCGCCGCGCTCAACATCGGCCAGTCCAGCATCGTCGCGACGGGCCTGACGCTGCTGCTGTGGCGCGCGTCGGCCGGCGTCGTCGCGGGCACGATGAGCCTTGGCGATCTCGTGCTGGTCAACGCGTTCCTGATCCAGCTCGCGATCCCGCTCAACTATCTCGGCGTGGTCTATCGCGAGGTCAAGCAGGCGCTGACCAACATCGAGCGCATGTTCGCGCTGCTCGAGGAAGAGAAGGAAGTCGAGGACGCGCCGGACGCCGGCCCGCTCGCGCTCAAGGGCGGACAGGTGCGCTTCGAGCACGTCGATTTCGACTACGAAGCCGCGCGCTCGATCCTGCGCGACGTCGATTTCGAGATCGCGGCCGGCGAAACCGTCGCGGTCGTCGGCACGACGGGCGCCGGCAAGTCCACGCTCGCGCGCCTGCTGTTCCGCTTCTACGACGTCACCGGGGGCCGCATCACGATCGACGGACAGGACATCCGCAGCGTCACGCAGGAATCGCTGCGCCGCGCGATCGGCATCGTTCCGCAGGACACGGTGCTGTTCAACGACACGATCTACTACAACATCGCGTACGGCCGGCCCGATGCGGCGCGCGACGAGATCGTCGCCGCCGCCAGGGCCGCGCACATCCACGCGTTCATCGAATCGCTGCCGCTCGGCTACGAGACGATGGTCGGCGAGCGCGGCCTCAAGCTCTCCGGCGGCGAGAAGCAGCGCGTCGCGATCGCGCGCACGCTGCTCAAGAATCCGGCCATCCTGGTCTTCGACGAGGCGACCAGCGCGCTCGACACGCGCACCGAGAAGATCATCCAGGCCGAGCTTGCCGAAATCGCGCGCGACCGCACGACGCTCGTCATCGCGCACCGCCTCTCGACGATCGTCGGCGCCGACCAGATCCTCGTCCTCGAGCACGGCCGCATCGTCGAGCGCGGCACGCACGAGGAACTGCTCGCCGAGGGCGGCCGCTACGCCCAGCTCTGGCGCATGCAGCGCGAACGCGGCGCCGAAGCCCCCTCGCCCGAAGAACCCGCCGCGCCGGTAGCCGCCGTCGAGGCCTGACAAGCACCGTCGCTTTCGCGCAAAACCGCCACGCACGACGGGCCCGAACCGGCTGAGCCTGCCCGGGCATAGCGTTTGCATAGTCCCCTCCCATCGCTTTTCAGGCTGTGGGGGGAACCTGGACCGCCATGAGCACGACACGCACGATTGCCGTCACCGGCGCATCCGAGCAGGACGCCGCGCGCATCGCATCGCTTCTGGAGAAGCACCGCGCGAAGCTGTCCTCGCCGTGGGAGAACGGCGAGGCGGCGCACGCCGATCTTCTCGTCGTCGACATCGAATCGATGTACGGCCAGATGGACTGGCTGCGCGCCCGCTCGCGCGGCCGTCTCGTCATCGCCTACACGAGCGCGGCCGAGCCGCTCGAACCCGAGTTCTCGTTGCGCAAGCCGGTCGTCAGCGGCGATCTCGTTGCGCTCCTCAACCGCATCAGCGAGAACCTCGGCAATGGCAGGGCCGAAGCCGCGCCGATGCGGCCCGCCAACGCCGAAAGCTACGAAGCGCCGCCCGCGGCGGAGCCGGAGGCGCCGGCCGTGGTCCGCCGTACCGATCGCAAGCCGGCCTCGAACGTCACGGAGCTGAAACCCGTCGCCGCCGTCGTCGAAGCGCCGGCCGGCATCAAGGTAGCGCCGCCCGAGACGTATCGCATCGACGAGCTTCTCGCCAAGCTCGACGCGGCCGATGGTCCCGTGCGCGTCGTCCACGAGGGCCTGCCCTCGATCATCATCGATCCCGCGCGCCAGCGCTGGTACGCCGGCGTCGCGCTGAAGGCGCTCTCCGACTGGGCGAGGCTGCCGCTGCGCCGCTCGGAGCTGATCCGCCTCGATCCCGCCGAGTTCGCGGCGGCGATCGAGATCCTGCCGGCGCAGCCGTATTCGCGCCTCGTGTGGCTCGCGCACCTCGCGCGCAGCGACGGTGGGCTCGATGCCGGCCTGCCGGCCGATGCGCGCTATCGCCTGACGCGCTGGCCGCAGGTCGAGCGCGAGTTTCCGCGGCATTTCCGCATCGCCACCGCGATGATGTCGACCTCGGGTACGATCGACGACATCGCCGCGCAGAGCAAGGCCGGCGCTGCCGACGTCATCGAGTTCATCAATGCATACAATGCCCTCGGTTACGTCGAGTGCGAGGCGATGCTGCCGGTCACCTCGCCCGGCGATCGCAGCGGCCTCCTCGAGCGCGTCAGGAAGACGCTGCGCAATTGACCGATCGCGCGTCGGCCCGGTCGGCCGGCGCCGACCGTGATGTTTTCGCGTGGACGTACACTTCGAGGCGTGTCGCAGTTCTCCCCCGTTTGGCGTTCGCTTCAGTAGAGGCGCCGCCATCCGGCAACCGCTGCGCCTGAAGGAGAAGATCATGCCGTCACCGCATCCGGCGCGCGCGCGCGCGTTGTCCCTCAATCCGCTCGCAGCCTGTCTCGCGGCGCTCCTCGGCGCAACCGACGCGCCGGCGACGCCCGCCAGTCCGCACGGTGCCGTCGTCGTGACCAGTTGCCAGGACAGCGGCAACGGCACGCTTCGCGACGCCGTGCTGAATGGGCCGCCCGGCGATCCGATCGACCTCACGCAGCTGATCTGCGGCCAGATCTCGCTGACGACCGGGCGCATCGACGTCAACCGCGATGTCCTGATCCAGGGTCCGGGGCCGGACCTTCTCGCGATCGACGGCACGCATTCAGACCGCGTCTTCAACCAGAACGGCAACTTCACGCTCGCGCTCTACGGCCTCAAGCTGCAGCACGGCTACAGCAACACGTTCGGCGGCGGCTGCATCTACTCGAAGGGACCGCTGCTGCTCAACAACACCGTGATCACGAGCTGCCAGGTCATCGACTTTGGCTCCAGCGGCAACAGTCTCGGCGGCGCCGTGCTCGCGAACTCGA
>CALFNI010000011.1 GCA_937902695.1 uncultured Rhodanobacteraceae bacterium | reverse complement strand
CGGCGCACGGCGCGGCGCTGCTGCTGTTCGTCGTCCTGCTGACGGAGCTCAACGACGTCGCGCAATACATCTGGGGGAAGACGCTCGGCCGGCGCAAGGTCATCGAAAGCGTGAGCCCGAAGAAGACCATCGAAGGCCTGGTCGGCGGCGTGCTCACGACGACGCTGCTCGCATTCCTGCTTGCACCGTTCCTGACGCCGTTGACGCGCGGCGACAGCATCGCGGTCGGCCTCATGATCGGATTCGGCGGATTCCTCGGCGACGTGACGATCTCCGCCGTGAAGCGCGATATCGGCGTCAAGGATTCGGGCACGCTGATTCCGGGCCACGGCGGCATCCTCGACCGCATCGACAGCCTCCTGTTCACCGGGCCGCTGTTCTTCCACTTCATGGCGTACTTCTACTTTTGAACGTGCGCCTCTCGTCCGGACTGTCGCAACCTCCTCGTCGTCCCCGCGAAAGCGGGGATCCAGCGCCTTTCACGGCGTTTCCTGAAGCGCGAGGCGCTGGGCTCCCACTTTCGCGGGAACGACGGAGCAGATGAGGCGCGGCATGGGCTATCTCGTTCGACTCTTCTTCTACGGCGTCCTCGTGCGCACCGTCGTGCTGTTCGTGCTCGGCCTCAACGTCCGCCACCGCGAGCGGCTGCCGACGAAGGGGCCGGCCATCATCGCGGCGAACCACAACAGCCATCTCGACGCGATGGCGATGATCAGCCTGCTGCCGCTGCGCCTGTTGCCGCGCGTGCGTCCGGTCGCCGCGGCGGATTATTTCCTGAGGCACAGGCTGCTCGCCTGGTTCGCGCTACACGTCGTCGGCATCGTGCCGCTCAATCGCGCGCGCACCGACGCGCGCGAGGATCTGCTCGCACCGATCGCCGCCGCGCTCGGGCGCGGCGAAATCCTGATCTTCTTTCCCGAAGGGTCGCGCGGCGAGCCGGAACAGCTCGCCGAGTTCAAGACCGGCCTCGCGCGTATCGCGGAGCATAGGCCCGACGTCGCCGTGATTCCCGTGTTCACGCACGGGCTCGGCAAGGCGCTGCCGAAGGGCGAGTGGATGATCGTGCCGTTCTTCGTCGACATCTTCGTCGGCGAGCCGCTCAAGTTCGACGGCGATCGCGGTACGTACATGCAGCGCTATCGCGACGCGATGCTCGCGCTCGCGAACGAGGAAAAACACAGCGACTGGCTCTGACGGCCTTTCCCCTCTCCCGCGTGCGGGAGAGAGAGAAAAGCGCGCGGGGAAAGGGTGAAGCTACGGGACGATCTGGTCGATCGTCAGCGCAATGGGCTCGCTGCGGCTCGATTCGATCGGCGGCGACAACGTCTGCAAATCGCCACTCTGCGGCATCGCATTGCCCGATTTCGAAACACGCGCACCGACCACGACCTGCGGAAACTTCGACAGCTTCATCGCCGGCATCATGCTCATGCTGTCGTCGAGCGTGACCGTCGCCGGCAGCTGGCCGGCTTTGAGCCGCTGGATCGCGAGCGGCATCGGCGGGCCGCTCGCGGCGCGGGCGAATACGAACAACGTCGCGTCGGGATCGAGCTGCGCCTTGAGCTTCGGATCGAGCGCGACCGTGACCGTGAGTTTCGGCGCATTCGCCGGGGCCGCATCCGCGGCCGGTCCGGTCGGCGATGCATTCGCGGAAACCTGCGGCGCTTCGGCCGGCGCCGCTTCCGGCTGCGGCGGCTCGCGCCCATCGCGGCGCGCTTCGGCGTCCGCGATCTCGTTGCGCACGCTGCGTGCGACGTCGGAATCCGGCTGCAGCATCGGCAGCAGGATTTTCCAGCGGGCTATCGCGTTCGCGTATTCCCCGTTCTGGTAATCGCTGATGCCGACCAGCCAGAGCGCGCGCTGGTTCTTCGCGTCCTTCGCCAGCACGGCTTCGAGCAGCGCACGCGATTCACCCTGCAGCCTGTGATCGGGCGCTGCGAGCGCGAGCGCCTGCGCGTATTCGACGGCGATGTCGGCATCGTCGGGCGCGTGCTCGTGCGCCTGCTTGAACGCATCGCGCGCCTCGTCGTTGCGGTTGGTCGCCGCATAGGCGCGGCCGAGCAGCGCCCAGCCTTGCGCATCCTCGGGCTGCTGCCTGAGCTTCGCGGCGAGGCCGGCGATCGCCTTCTCCATGTCCGCGGCGCTGTGGGCCTGCGCCTCCGGAGGCGGCGCGAGATTCGCCGGATCGAGCGCCTCGGGAGCACCGACGAGACGGTAGAGCAGGAGCGCCGATGCCGGCAGCACGAGCGCGACGGCGAGGAGCGCGGCGAACGTCGCGCGCGCGCGGGGCGCCGCGCCAGCCGGCTGCGCGGCCTTGCCGGCGAGTGCCGCGCGCTTCGCCGCGTATTCGTCGGCATCGATGACGCCGGACGCGAGCGCCTCGTCGAGCGCACGCATGCGTCGCGTTTCGTCGACCGGTGCCGCGTCGCGCGCATGGCGCAGCAGCGGCACGAGCAGGAAGGCGAGCGCGGCGGCGATCATCAGCGCCGCGAAGACGAGGAACATCGTCATTACCAGTCGTCCTCGGTGTCGATCGCTGCTTGCGGCGCGGCCGGAGCCGTCGTCACGCGCGCGCGGCGGCGCACGGCGAACACGACGGCCGCACCGCCGGCGAGGAGCACGAGCGCGGGACCGAACCAGAGCAGCAGCGTCGCGCCGTGCAGCGGCGGATCGTAAAGCACGAAATCGCTGTAGCGCGCGGTCAGCCACGCCTTGATCTCCGCGTCGCTCTTGCCGGCCTGCATCTGCGCGAAGACGTCGCGGCGAAGATCGGCGGCGAGCGGCGCGTTGGAATCGGCGAGGCTTTCGTTCTGGCAGACGAGACAGCGGAGCTGCTTGGTCAGCGCCTGGAAGCGGAGCTCTTCGGCACGGTCCTTGAACGGCAGCGGGTCGACTGCGTGCGCGAGCATCGACGCGGCGATGCAGAGCGCGATGACGAGCACGCGGAGACGCAAGATCATTTCGCGGCTTCCTGCTTCAGGAGCGAGATGCGCGGCAACAGCTCCGTCGCGATCACCTCCGGCGTGATCGGGCTGATGTACTTGTAGCGGATGATCCCGTTCGCATCGACCAGGAAGGTCTCCGGCGCACCGGTCACGCCGAAATCGATCGCGACGTCGCCCGGCAGGTCCGCGACGATCACGTCGTACGGATCGCCGTACTGCGCGATCCAGCGCTTCGCGTCCTCAGGCTCGTCCTTGTAGTTGAATCCGACGAGCTTGATGCCGAGCCGCTTGCCGTCCTGCATCAGGATCGGGTGCTCGTCGCGGCATGCGAAGCACCAGCTCGCGAACACGTTGAGCAGATACGGCTGGCCCGCGAGCTCGGCCGTGCCGACTTTCTTCGCCGCATCGCCGAGCACCGGCAGCGAGAACTGCGGCGCCGGCTTGCCGATCAGCGGCGAGGGCACTTCGCGCGGATCGTGGCGCTGGCTCCAGTAGATGCCGAAGCCGAGCAGCGCGAACACGAGCACGAAGCCCAGCAGCGGCAGCGTCCGTGCGTTCATGCGGCAGCGCCGGCCGCATTGGCGGAACGGACTTTATCGTCGGCGGCGACGCGTCCCGGCAGCGCGCGGAATCGCCGGTCCGTCGCGGCGACGAAGCCGCCGAGCATCATGAACAGCGCACCGAGCCAGATCCACCGCACGAACGGCTTTATGTAGATGCGCACGGCCCACGCGCCGTCGGTGCCGATCGGCTCGCCGAGCGCGACGTAGATGTCGCGGAAGAGCCCGGGATCGATCGCCGATTCGGTCTGCACCTGCGTGCCGCGCGAGTACTGGCGCTTCTGCGGATTGAGCGTGGCGACGACCACGTCGTTCTTCAGTACGGTCAGCGTGCCCTGGTCGGCCTTGAAGTTCGGGCCTTCGGCGCTCTTCACGCCGTCGAAGCGGAACGTGAGCCCGCCGAGCACGATCGTCTCGTTCGGCGCGAGCTTGATGTCCTTCTCGATGTTCGTCGCCTGGACGATCAGCACGCCCGCGAGGAAGATCGCGATGCCGAAATGCGCGAGGATCATGCCGAGCATTTCGGGCGTGTAACGGCGCCCGCGCGGCGCGGCGCGCCAGCGCATCAGCGCGTAGAGCGCGATGCCGAGCCCGACCCAGAGCGAGGCAGCCGCGCCGACGATCGCCCTGAGTGGCAATCCTTCGGCGACGACCGCGGCGATGGCCGCGGCCGCGAGCGCGACACCGACCGCGCCGAGCAGGGCGGGTCGCAGCTGCACGAGCGACGCGCGCCAGTCGCCGGCGCGCCAGCGCAGGAACGGCCCGAACGGCACGAGCAGCACGACCGGCAGCATCAGCAGCACGAACATGAAACCGAAATACGGCGGCCCGACCGAGATGCGGCCGAGATTGAGCGCTTCGCCGAGCAGCGGATAGAGCGTGCCGAGCAGCACCATCGCGGCGGCGCAGACGAACATCAGGTTGTTGATCAGGAGCGCCGTCTCGCGCGAGACGGCCGCAAAAGGTTCTCCGCCTGCGAGCTTCGGCGCGCGCAGCGCGTAGATCAGGAACGATCCGCCGATGACGATGCCGAGGAAGGCGAGGATGAAGAGCCCGCGCTTGGGGTCGGCCGCGAAGGCGTGCACGCTCGTCAGCACGCCCGAGCGCACGAGGAACGTGCCGAGCAGCGACAGCGAGAACGCGAAGATCGCGAGCAGCAGCGTCCATGCGCGGAACGAGCCGCGCTTTTCGGTCGCCGCCTGCGAGTGGATCAGTGCCGTGCCGACCAGCCACGGCATGAACGACGCGTTCTCGACCGGATCCCAGAACCACCAGCCGCCCCAGCCGAGCTCGTAGTACGCCCACCACGAGCCGAGCGCGATGCCGAGCGTGAGGAACCCCCACGCGACGTTGGTCCATGGCCGCGCCCAGCGCACCCAGCGCACGTCGAGCTCGCCGCCGATCAGCGCTGCGAGCGCGAAGGCGAATGCGACCGAAAAGCCGACATAGCCGGTGTAGAGCATCGGCGGATGCACGATGAGCCCCGGATCCTGCAGCACCGGGTTCAAGTCGTTGCCGTCGAACGGCATCGGCAGCGCGCGCTCGAACGGATTGGAGGTCAGCGCGGTGAACAGCAGGAAGCCGAACGCGATGAAGCCGAGCACGGCGATCACGCGCGCGATGAAATCGTCGGGCAGGCGCCGGCTGAACGCCGCGACGGCGACGGTCCACACGTTGAGGATCAGCATCCAGAGCAGCAGCGAGCCCTCGTGCGCGCCCCAGACCGCCGAGAACCGGTAGTACCACGGCAGGCGCAGGTTCGAGTTCAGCGCGACGTACTTGACCGAGAAATCCTGCGTCAGGAATGCATACGTCAGGATCGCGAATGCGAGCGCGACAAACACGGCCTGTCCCGCGACGATCGGCCGAGCCGTCGCGATCAGCGCGCGGTTGCCGGTCTGCGCGCCGATCAGCGGCAGGATGCACTGCGCGGCGGCGAGCAGCAGCGCGAGGATCAGCGCGAGCTGGCCGAGCTCGGGAATCATGGTCGACCTCCGGGCTTGTCGACGTGCGCCGCCTTCGCCTTCGCGATGGCGTCGGCGACTTCGGGCGGCATGTACGTCTCATCGTGCTTGGCGAGCACTTCGCTCGCGACGAAATGGCCGTCCTTCATCGCGCCGGTCGCGACGATGCTCTGCCCTTCGCGGAAAAGGTCGGGAAGGATGCCGGTGTACTCCACCGGAATCGTCTGGAAGCGGTCGGTGACGACGAAGTCCACCTTCAGCGAATCGCCGGAGCGCTTCACGGAATGCTCCTCGACGACGCCGCCGAGGCGGAAGCGCGCATCCGCGGGCGCATGGCCTTCGTGCACTTCGGTCGGCGAGAAGAGATACGTCATGTTCTGCTGCAGCGCGAACACGGTCAGCATCGCCGCGATCGCGACCGCGACGAGGATCAGCGAGATGACGATGAGGCGGCGTCTGCGCGTCGGCGTCATGGCGTCGTCTCGCGCGTCGTGCGGCGCTTCAGTTTGCCGCGGATCTCGGCGAGCACGCGCCTGCGGCGCAGTCGCGGCGCGACCGCGTCGATCGCGAGCACGATCACGAACACCGCGTACGACGGCCAGAGGTAGGCGCCGTAGCCGCCCATGGCAAGGAAGTCAGCCATGCGCAGCCGCCGTTTCGCGCGGCGCGTCCGCAACCGCCACGTCGCGCGCCCACTCCTTGCCGCCCTCGAGCTCGAGGAGCCCGACGCGCGTTCGCGTGAGCACGCTCGCGAAAAACCAGACGTGCGTCGCGAGTGCCATGACGAGCAGCGGCCACACCATCGCGCCGGTGATGTGCGATTCGCCCATCAGGCGAACCGTCGAGCCCTGATGCAGCGTGTTCCACCAGTTCACCGAGAAATGCACGATCGGCACGTTGACGATGCCGATCAGCGCGAGGAACGACGCGGCGCGCGCGGCCTGGCGGCGGTCTTCGATGGCATGGTAGAGGCCGATGACGCCGAGATAGAGAAACAGAAGCACGAGCTCGGACGTCAGCCGCGCATCCCACGTCCAGTACGTGCCCCACATCGGCTTGCCCCAGAGCGAGCCCGAGACGAGCGTGACGAGCGTGAACGCGGCGCCGACCGGCGCGCTCGCCATCGCGAGGACCTCGCTCAACTTGATGCGCCAGACCAGAGCGATGAACGCATTGATCGCGAGGAAGATGTAGGCGAAAAGACTCATCCATGCGCACGGCACGTGCACGAAGATGATCCGGTACGCATCGCCCTGCTGGTAATCGCGCGGCGCGACGACGAGCCCGCCATAGAGCGCGACCGCGCCGAGGATCAGCGCGATGCCGAACAGCCATGGCGCGAACGCGCCGGCGATGCGGTAGAACGTCGGCGGCGAACCGATCTTGTGGAACCAGAGCGTCAGCGCATTCATGACAGCGAGATCTTGAGGGCCGCAGCGCAGGCCAGCGGCGCCAGCACCAGCACGAGCACGAGCCCCGCGCCGAGCCAGAGCAGCGGCGCCAGGAACGGAAAGCCCGCCTGCGCCGCATTGCAGGCACCCGCGCCGAAGATCAGCACGGGCACGTAAAGCGGCAATACCAGCAGCGCGAGCAGCATACCAGAGCGGCGCATGCCGACCGTCAGCGCGACGCAGACGCCGCCGATCAGGCTAAGGAGCGGCGTGGCGAGCGCGAGCGCGGCCAGCAGCACCGGCAGGACCGCATGCGGCAGGTTCAGCATCTCGGCGAGGAGCGGCGCGACGAGGAGCAGCGGCAATGCGGTGGTCAGCCAGTGGACCGCGATCTTGCAGGCGAGGAGCAGCGCGAGCGGGTGCGGCGACAGCACGAGCTGCTCCAGCGAGCCGTCCTCGTAGTCGCCGCGGAACAGCGTGTCGAGCGCGAGAAGGCCCGCCAGCAGCAGCGCGACGAACACCACGCCCGCGGCGATTCGCCGCAGGTTCTCGGGTTCGGGGCCGAGCGCGAGCGGGAACAGCGCGACCACGATCAGCGCGAACAGGATCGGGTTCAGCGCATCGCCGCGGCGGCGCCAGATGAGCGTGAGGTCGCGGCGCAGGAGTGCGGCGCAGGCGGCAGCGGTCGAGCCCGACTTCATCGGCTTCGGACCCCACTTCCGTCATTCCGGCGAAAGCCGGAATCCATCTTGCTCCGGCTTCCGAAAATCAAAATGGATTCCGGCTGTCGCCGGAATGACGGAGCGATGGGTTTACGCATCGGCGCCGGCTCCTGCGTTCAGGTCGCGCAACGTGCCGCGCAGCGGGATCCGCCGCGGCGTGCCGCTCGTGAATGCGTAGGCGCCGTGCGAGGTGATCAGCGCCGCGCCGCCGCGCCGCGCGTGGAGCTCGAGCAGCCGATTGACGAGCTTGATGCCGTCCAGATCGAGATTCGCGTACGGCTCGTCGAGCAGCCAGAGCCCGACCGGCGCGAGCAGCACGCGGGCGAGCGCGACGCGCTTCTTCTGGCCCGCCGAGAGCTGGCGCGTCGGCACGTCGGCGTAACCGTCGAGCCCGACGCCGGCGAGCGCGGTGGTCGGGCTGATGCCGGCGCGCACGCCGCCGAGGCCCGCCGCGAAGCGGAGATTCTCCAGTGCGGTCAGGTCGCCCTTCAGCCCCGGCTGGTGGCCGAGCAGCGCGACCTGGTGCGAGAGCCTCGCGAGCGTCAGCGGCGCGCCGTCGAGCAGGATTTCGCCGCTCGTCGGCTCGAGCAGGCCCGAGAGCACGCGCAGCAGCGTCGTCTTGCCGGCGCCGTTGTCGCCTTCGATCAGGACCACCTCGCCCTCGTGCAGCGCGAAATCGAGCGGGCCGAAAATCGGCTCGTCGTTGCGCGCGTAGGCCAGCTCGCGTGCCTCGAGCAGGGCGGGGCGATCGTGGCGGTCTATCGCGGGCATTGCGCGCAGGCTACCAAAGCTCTGCATCCGTCGTCCCCGCGGAAGCGGGGTCCCAGTGCCTCGATCGCTGATCGCATCACGAAAGGCGCTGGGCCCCGGCTTTCGCGGGGACGACGATCTAGGCCCATTCGAGGTCCGGAGCGTCGCCCGCCACCGCACGCCATTCCGGCCGATAGATCCTCAACATCACCGCCGCCGTCGCCGGCACGACGAGAATGCTGTTCTGATCGTACCGGCGCACGAGCTCGTCGACTGCGGCCGCGTCGATGCCGGCGACGAGGACGCACTCCTCGCGCCACGCCTCGCCCGGAATGAAACCTGTCCCTTCGAGCCAGCGGCAGCCTTGCGCGCGGAGCTCGGCGCGCAACGCTTCGAGTCGCGCCTCGTTCTCCTCCCTGGGCAGCGACGTCGAGCGCGGGTTGCACGCCGTGAGGTAGAACGCGGTGCCGTCGCTGCCGATCCAGCGCAGGATGGGCGGCGGCGCGCTTGCTCCGACCCGCACAGTCACGACGCCGCGCGGGAGCGAAATCTCGTACTGCGATTCGCGGTAGAGCGCGATCAGCGCGGCGACACGCGCCGGCGTGTCGGCGGCGGAAGCGCTCACGATGCGAGCGGCGCCAGCTCGGCGCGGACCCTTGCATCGGCTGCGGCGAGATCGATTTCGCCGATGCGCCGCCTGCCCTCAGTCAGCGCGCGCAGCACGCGCTCCTGCGCGGCACCGCGCGCGAACGCCTCGGCGTAGGGCATGCGCGTGAACGTGACCAGCGAATAGCGCGGCACGAAGCGATCGGGATTGCGCGCCGCGAGCATGCGGCCGAGCTCGCGACGCAGCAGGAACGCGGGATCGGCGACGGAATCGCGCATCTCGACGTAGTTTTCGAGCGCCATCGCGGCGATCGCCTCGGCGTTCGGTCGGCGGCGGCGCTCAAACTCGGCGAAGACGGCGCCCGCGTCGTCTGCGCCGGCGGCAAAAAGATCGGCGAGCTCGACGGCGTCTTCGAAGCCGCAGTTCATGCCCTGGCCGTGGAACGGCACGATTGCGTGCGCCGCATCGCCGACGAGCAGCGCGCGGCCGTCGATGTGCCAGCGGTCGAGATGGAGCGTCGCCAGCATGCCGACCGGGTTGGCGGCGAAATCGGCTTCGAGGTCGGGAATCAGCGGCAGGGCGTCGGCGAAATCGCGCTCGAACAACCTGCGCGCCGCGGCGGGCGAATCGACCGTCGCGAAGCTCGGATCGCCTTCGTTAGGCAGGAACAGCGTCACCGTGAAACTGCCTTCGGCGTTCGGCAGCGCGATGCACATGAAGTTGCCGCGCGGCCAGATGTGCAGCGCATTCGGCTCG
>CALFNI010000010.1 GCA_937902695.1 uncultured Rhodanobacteraceae bacterium | reverse complement strand
GTGAAGCCGATTTCGTTCGCCCCGATCAGCGCGGCTTCCTTCGGCGCCTTGCCCTGCTCGATGTAGCGCACGATGTTCTCGATCATGACGATCGCATCGTCGACGACGAAGCCGGTAGCGACGGTGAGCGCCATCAGCGAGAGGTTGTCGAGCGAGAAGCTCGCGAACGACATCACGCCGAACGTGCCGAGCAGCGAGAGCGGCACGGCGATGCTGGGAATCACGGTCGCCCAGAGCCGGCGCAGGAACACGAAGATGACCGCGATGACGAGCAGGATCGTGAGGCCGAGCGTGAACTCGACGTCGTGCACTGACGCGCGAATCGTCACGGTGCGGTCGGAGAACACATCGAGATGCACGTCGGCCGGCAGTACCGATTTCAATTCGGGCAGCGCCTTTCGCACGTCCTCGACCGTCTGCACGATGTTCGCGCTCGGCTGGCGGCGGATGTCGAGCAGCACGGCGGGCTTGCCGTTCGCCCACGCGGCGAGCTGATCGTTCTCGACGCCGTCGATGACCTTCGCGACGTCCGCGAGGCGCACCGGCGCGTTGTTCTTGTAGCTGATGATCGTCGAGCGGTAGTCCTCGGCGTCGGCGAGCTGGTCGTTCGTGCCGATCGAGAAGCTCTGCACGGTGCCGTTCAGGCTGCCCTTGGGCGCATTGACGTTGGCTTGCGTCAGGGCGCTCCGCACGTCCTCCATCGTGAGGCCGAGATTGGCGAGCTGCGCGGGATTGACCTGCACGCGCACGGCCGGACGCACGTTGCCCGCGATCGAGACGAGGCCGACGCCGGCGATCTGCGAGATCTTCTGCGCGATGATGCTGTCGGCGTAGTCGTTGACGTCGCGGAGCGGGCGCGATTCGCTCGTCAGCATCAGCGTCAGGATCGGCGCGTCGGCCGGATTGACCTTGTTGTAGACCGGCGGATACGGCAGGTTGTTCGGCAGCGTGCCGCGCGCCGCGTTGATCGCGGACTGCACGTCCTGTCCTGCGGCGTCGATGTCGCGATCCATGTCGAACTGGATCACGATCGTCGAGAGGCCGGCCGACGAATCCGAGCTCATCATCGAGACGCCGGAAATCTGCCCGAACTGGCGCTCGAGCGGCGTCGTGACGAGCGCGGCCATCGTCGATGCGCTCGCGCCGGGATATTGCGTCGTGACGACCAGGCTCGGCGCGTCGATGTCCGGCAGCGCCGACACCGGCAGGCCGCGAAAGCCGATCAGGCCGAGCAGCAGCAGCGCGACCATCAGGAGCGAGGTCGCGATCGGACGGTTGATGAAGAGCGTGGAGAAGCCCATGACGGGTGCTTGTCTGAGCGGCGCGGCGATCAGCCGCCGCCGCCGCGACGTCGGCCGCCGCGTTGCTGCTGCTGTCCCGGATCCTGCTGCTTCAGCTTGTCGAGCTCGGCCGCGCTCGTCGGCGGCGCATCCTGGCCCGGCGAGAGCGGCTGGACCTTGCTGCCGGGCTTCAGGCGGAACTGGCCTTCGGTGACGACCTTGTCGCCGACGTTCAAACCCGACGTGACGAGGATCGTGCTGTCGCCGGCTTCCTCGCCGAGCTTCAGCGGCGTCATCCTGACCGTCGAATCGGGCTGCACGACGTACGCATAGCTGCCATCGGGGCCGCGCTGCACGGCAGTTGCGGGCACGACGAGGCCTTTGTCGACCGTGCTGACTTTCACGCGCACATTGACGAACTGCCCGGGCCATAGAACGTTCTTTTCGTTGGCGAACTCGGCCTTGAGCTTGAACGTGCCGGTCGTCGTGTCGATCTGGTTGTCGATGACCTTGAGCACGCCTTCGGCGATCGTGTGCGCATCGGTGCGGTCGAGCGCGCTGACCGGCAGCGGCTCGGCACCGTCGGGCGTGCGCACCTGCGCGAGGTTCTGCTCGGGCAGGCTGAAGATGACGTTGATCGGATGGACCTGGGTCAGCACGACGATGCCGGTCGCTGCGTTCGCCGTGATGAGATTGCCGACGTCGACCTGCCGGATGCCGGCGATGCCGTCGATCGGCGCGGTGATCTTCGTGTAGCCGAGCTGCGTTCTCGCCGTCGCGACCGCAGCCTCGTCGGCCGCCACGAGCGCTTCCTGCTGGCGCACGAGCTGGTTCTGATTCTCGAGGTCCTGCGCCGCGACGAAGTTCTTCTTGATGAGCTCCGTATAGCGCGCGAGCGTCGACTTCGACGCCGTCAGCTGCGCCTCGTCCTGCTTCTTCTTGGCGCTCGCCTGGTCGAGCGCGGACTGGAACGTGCGCGGATCGATCACGGCGATCGTCTCTCCGGCCTTTACCTCCTGGCCTTCCCTGAAATTGATCGACTGGATCTGGCCCGAGACCTGCGCGTTGACCGTCACGGTGTTGAGCGCCTGTACGGTGCCGAGCGCGGAGAGGTAGATCGGGACGTCCTTCTGCTCGACCGGGACGACCGTCACCGGGACCGGCTGATCGGCTCCCGCGCCGCCACGCATGCCCGTGCCGACGGCCGCTTCGCGGTGCGCGATCACCCGCCAGCCGATGACGCCGACGAGCACGACCGCGACGGCGATCAGTGCCCACTTCCAACGGGACATGTCGAATCTCCTCGATTCTTTCCGGCACCCGGCGCGGCTGCAGCCGCGCGCTTTTTCCGACGCTTTCTGCGGCGCGGACAAAGGCTAGCAGTCGACTACGGAGGAAATACGCAGTAAACGGTGCATGGCAGGTAAATGCGCCTTTACACAGTCGCTCTTCAGCTCGCTGGCGCTTGGTTTCAACGGCCCCGCCGCCATATGAAAGGCTCCGCGCGGAAGGGCTGTCTTCTCGCCCGAGTGCGGGTGTGTCCGGACCCGCGCAACGCCGGGCCGATACCGGCGGGCCGGTCCCGAATGCTGCCCGTTCCGCTACCGTCTGCTTGCACCTGTCAGGAGGTTTCATGGATACCGTCTGCGCGATTCCGGGCGCGGCGCTGGCCGTCGACCGTTCCCACGTTCCCGATCCGAAGCTCGACATCAAGCCGGGCGAAGGCACCGCCGAATCGACGGCCGTGCTGGCGGGCGGCTGTTTCTGGTGCACCGAAGCCGTATTCCAGAAGCTCGACGGCGTGCTCGACGTGACATCCGGCTACTCCGGCGGCAGCGCGTCGACCGCCAATTACGAGGCCGTCTGCAGCGGCGCGACCGATCACGCCGAGGCGCTCCGGATCCGCTTCGATCCGCACAGGATCAGCTACGGGCAGCTTCTCAAGGTGTTCTTCGCGGTCGCCCACGATCCGACCCAGGTCAACCACCAGGGCAACGATCGCGGCCGGCAGTACCGCTCGGCCGTGTTCTTCGCCGACGCGGCGCAGCGCGAAGTCGCCGAGGCGTACATCAGGCAGCTCGACGAGGCGAAGGTCTTCGCCGCGCCGATCGCGACCGAGGTCGTGCCGCTCGATGCGTTCTACGACGCCGAGCGCTACCACCAGAACTACGCCGAGCAGCACCCGGAGCAGTCGTACATCGCGTACGTCGCGCAGCCGAAGGTCGAGAAGCTCAGGAAGGATTTCGGCGCCCGGCTCAAGGACGCCTGATCCTCGCCGACCCGCGCGCCTTTCCCCCTCTCCCGCTCGCGGGAGAGGGGCTGGGGTGAGGGCAGGCTGGTTCGACCTCGCGAGAGCGCCCTCATCCGCCTCCGCACCTTCTCCCGCAAGCGGGAGAAGGAAAGAATCACCTCATCGGAGATAACGTCATGACCACCGAAACCATCTCGACCGTCCGCAAGTCCGCCTCCGGCTACGACCTCGGCCCGCTCACGACCGCCGAACGCGACCGGCTCGCCGCGCGCCTCGATCCCGAGGAGCGCCGCGTCCTCCTCGACCACGGCACCGAACGCCCGTTCTGCGGCGCGCTGCTCGACAACCACGAGCGCGGCATGTACGTCTGCCGGCTCTGCGGGCTGCCGCTGTTCAAGTCCGGCGAGAAGTTCGAATCCGGCACCGGCTGGCCGAGCTTCTTCGCGCCGTTGGATTCCGAGCACGTCCGCGAGATCCGCGATTCGACCTACGGGATGGTCCGCACCGAGATCCGCTGCGCGCGCTGCGACAGCCACCTCGGGCATGTGTTTCCGGACGGGCCGCCGCCGACGGGCAACCGGTATTGCATGAACTCCGTGGCGCTCGAGTTCGTCCCTGAAGGGCAGGCGGTTCCAGCCGCCTAGCGCGTGTGCTTTTCCCCCTCTCCCGCCTGCGGGAGAGGGTTGGGGTGAGGGCACCCTGGGTTCGCCCGAACCAACGTGCCCTCATCCGCCTCCGGCACCTTCTCCCGCACGCGGGAGAAGGGAAAAGCAGAGCTTTCTTCAGGAGGGTCGATCCGCCGCAATTGCTGCACCGCGATACGGCAAGCGACAACCCTCGACGGCGACTCACGCCGTAACTCGCCCGCGGGTGACACGGAGCAAATTGTTGCGGTGCAGTTTGCCTATTCTTGCGAGCGGAGCCAATCTTGCCCGGGAGCTTTTCCTGACCGCGGCGCGGACTCCACGGCGCCGTCCGGCACCACGCTCACACGAGGCTAACCATGGGCGACTCCTCGATAGTCGTGAGGCACGCGTCCCGCATCATCCGCGCCTTGCGCGGTGAGCAGCGGACGACGGTCGCCCCGCACATCGCCAAATCCTGGAACCGCTGCCTGACCGAATACGGCATCGAGCCGAACGGCGCGCGCGCGACGGCCGTGCTCGAGGCGACGCAGCTTCGCGAGCGCCAGCAGAAGCTCGGCGAGCTTCTCGGCGTCGCGCGGGCCGAGATGGAAAGCCTGTACGACCAGATCGCGGGTTCCGGCTACGCGGTGATCCTCGCCGACGCCGACGCGACGATCCTCTCCACCATCACCGATCCGACCCTCAAGCGCGAGTTCCGCCAGGCCGGCCTCTGGCACGGCGCGCTCTGGGACGAGCCCCACGAAGGCACGAACGGTCTCGGCACCTGCGTCGCCGAGCGGCGCGGCGTGACGATCCACCGCGACGAGCATTTCATGGGCTACAACCTCGCCATGTCGTGTTCGGGCGCGCCGATCATCGACGCGAACGGCGGCCTGCTCGGCGTGCTGGACGCATCGAGCGTCAACTGCAACGACACCCGCGTGATCCAGCGGCACACGATGGCGCTGGTCAGCATGTCGGCGAGCCTGATCGCGCGCTATCACTTCCTGCGCGAGTTCCCCAACGCGTGGATCCTGCGCTTCCACAGCCGGCCCGAGTTCGTCGGCCTGCTGCACGAAGCGCTGGTCGCGGTCTCGGGCGACGGCACGATCCTCGCCGTCAACGAAAGCGCACTGACGCAGCTCGGGCATCCCGATCGCAGGGCACTCGTCGGCTCGCCGATCGACGAGGTGTTCCAGTTCCAGTTCGCGACGCTCGACCAGCGCGCGACCACCGCGCCGCAGGCCATCTGGCCGATCCGCGACATGCGGCACGGGCGCCGCTTCTTCGCGCTCGTGCGCCCGCCGCAGGGCGAGCATGCGCCGACGCAGCGCGTGATTTCGGAGACCGTGCGCAACGCGCCGGTCGTGCCGCTCGCCGACGGCGCACGCCGCCACGTCGGCGCCGATCCGCGCATGCAGCACAACTTCAACTGCGCGCAGCAGCTCTTCGGCAAGCGCGTGCCGATCCTCCTGCAAGGCGCGACGGGCACCGGCAAGGAAGCGTTCGCGCGCGCGCTGCACCAGATGTCGCCGTGGGCGACCCGCGCGTTCGTCGCCGTCAACTGCGGCTCGATTCCGGAATCGCTGATCGAGAGCGAGCTCTTCGGCTACACGCGCGGCGCCTTCACCGATGCCGATCGCCACGGCCGGCCGGGCAAGATCCTGCAGTCGTCCGGCGGCACGCTGTTCCTCGACGAAATCGGCGACATGCCGCTGACATTGCAGACGCGGTTGCTGCGCGTGATCGAGGAAT
>CALFNI010000009.1 GCA_937902695.1 uncultured Rhodanobacteraceae bacterium | reverse complement strand
CCGTGACCCCGTATCCCGGCCACGATTCGCCCGAACCGTTCCCCGCGCGCTCCGAAAAAGGCGTCGTGATCCTCTGCCGCACCTCGAAGGCCGGCGCGCGCGACCTGCAGGATCTCGACGTCGGCGGAAAGAAGCTTTACCAGCACGTCGCGGCGACAGCCGCGCGCGAATGGAACGCGAACGGCAACTGCATGCTCGTCACCGGCGCAACGTATCCGGGCGAGCTTGCCGACGTGCGCGCGATCGTCGGCGAGATGCCGCTGCTCGTGCCGGGTGTCGGCGCGCAGGGCGGCGATGTCGAGGCCGTCGTGCGGAACGGCGCGACCAAGGACGGCAGGGGGCTCGTGATCAGCTCGTCACGCGCGATCCTCTACGCCGGCAGCGGCCCCGACTTCGCCGACGCGGCGCGCATGGCCGCCATCGAGCTCCGCAACCTGATCAATCGACAAATGTAAACGCGGCCGCCGAAGTGTCGCGTTTTATCAATTCTGAACAAAACCGCTCGCATAATGCCACCCCGGGAAGGGAGCGAAAAAATCCCGCAGAAGCCGCAGTGCGCGGGCCGTTTCCGACGAGCCCTGGCCTAGGGTCCTCCGCGCAGCTGCCGTTCTTCGAAGGCCGCCTATGTGCCTTCATTTCTCGCGGAGTACACAAAATGCTAAGTGCAGCTTTGTTGATCCTGGCGATGACGCCGGGCGTCGCCGACTCGATTTTCCAGACCGACTTTGACGATCCCGAGGGATGTCCGGGTGGCCGTCAGGTACTCGCCAACATTGTGTACGACGTCGGTTGCATCATCGACAACGTCAATGTGACCGAATGGAGCAACATCTGGGGTTACGAGTGCGGCACGGGCGGGACCGTGCCGTTCCCCGGCATAACCGGCACGCCGAGCGGCGATCCCACGATCCTCAATTTCGGCAGGACGACGTACATCGCGGCACGCCTGCACGTGCCGGAAGACCTGCCGCAGAACGCGTTCGGGTGGCTCTCGCACACCGGATACAACTACGGCGCAGATCTGACCACGTCGTTCAGCGCTAACTGCGGCGACTTCAACCCGGTCAATCCGATCTGCCGGTCCGTCACGCTCAGCGGCATGAACCTCACGCCGTGGCGCGTGGGAGCCGGCAACTTCTGCCCTCTGGCGCAGGGTCAGGACTACTACTTCAACGTGAAGTTCACGAACCCGGAGCAAGGGACCACGACGTGCTCGTCGGACTCGCCCACCTGTGCGGTGAGCCTCGTGAACAACGTGAACGTGCCGTAGGCACGAAATCAACACGGACGCGCGCGAACGTAAAGTTCGCGTTGCGTCTGGATTTCCGGGCGGCCTCAGCCGCATACTCCGCCGCGGGAAGGGAGCCAAATCCCGCTGAAACCGTGGCGCGCGGGCCGTTCACGACGAGCCCTGGCCTAGGGGTCCTCCGCGCAGCTGCCGTTCTTCGAAGGCCGTCCATGTGCCTTCATTTCTCGCGGAGTACACAAAATGCTAAGTGCAGCCTTGTTGATCCTGGCGATGACGCCGGGCGTGAGCGATGCCATTTTCCGTGACGGCTACGACGCCGGTCTTTGTCCAGCCGGGCGCCAGACGCGCGCCAACATCTCGTATGGCGATGGAACGCTGACCAACGTCGATGTGACGCACTGGGAGAACATCTGGGGCCGCGCGTCCGCCTACGATCCACCGGTGCCGTGGCCCGGCGTCGGCAGCGCGATGCCGACCATCCTCAATTTCGAGAAGACGACCTACATCGCAGCGGCATTCCACGTGCCAGACGACATGCCGCCGAACGTCTTCGGCTGGATCACGCACACCGAGTACAACTACGGCGCCAACCTGACTGCGACGATCAGCACGGCCTGCGGCGATTTCAGTCCGGACAACGGCGTGTGCTATGTCGAGGCGCTGAGCGGCATGAACCTCGTGCCGTGGCGCGTTCATCCGACGGGCAACTTCTGCCTGCTGGCGCAGGACGGGAACTATTTCCTCAATCTGAGGATTACCGATCCCGAGGAGCCGAGCCCGACCTGCAACCCGACGGCGCCGTCGTGCGTGATCGGCACGGCCAACAACTTCTTCGTTCCGTAGCGCAGGATCGCGCGTACCGAGCGACGGCTGCCCGCTTGTCGGCGCGGCCGTCGCCGGCGGTTTCATGTGCCGTGAACCCGTCGCTCCGCATGCTCCGCGGCGGAAGGACGGACATGCCTCCTGCCGGCAAGGTGGCGCGCGCCGACCGGACGAGCCCCTCGCACAGCCGCCATTCACCACGAAGGCACCTAAATGGGCTCCTTCCCGCGGAGTGCCGAACATGCTGAGCGCTGCCCTCTTGGTCCTGGCGATGACGCCGGCCGGAACCGACACGATCTTCCAGGACGGCTTCGACGGCGCGTCGAGCAGCTGCCCGGCGAACCGGCAGACGCTCGCCGACTTCGCGTACGCGGGCGATGACAGCCTGCGCAGCCGCTACGACGTCGACGTCACCGAATGGGAAAACATCTGGGGCCACGCGACCGCGCTCGATGCGGTGGTTCCATGGCCGGGCCGCTCCAATTCATCGCCCGTGTTCCTCAATTTCGGCAAGTCGACATACGTCGCCGCGCACTTCCTGGTGCCGGCAGGCACGCCGCCGACCTGGTTCGGCTGGATCACGCACACCGAATACCAGTACGGCACCGATCTGACCGGCGCGATCAGCACGATCTGCGGCGATTTCACTCCGGCCGCGCAGCACTGCTTCACCGCGGGCACGAGCGGCCAGCTGATCGTGCCGTGGCGCACGAGCGCGGGGTCGTTCTGCGAGCTGACGCCGGGCGTCGATTACTACCTGAACCTGAAGATCAGGGATCCGGCGCAATCGAATGTGAGCTGCGCGCCGTCGGCGACCGACTGCATCATCGGCACGGCGAACGCGCTCAGCATGCCATAGGATCGTTTCGACTCGCCCGCCGCGTCGTTGCTGAACGGCGCGAGCACGCGTTCATTCAGATTTCCGAAAATCGCGCCCCATCGTGCGCGCCCGATTTTTCGTGCCGGGATTTTGACGCGACGGCGCATCACGTTCAGCGAAGCCGTCAACGCGGTTCTGATTGATGGATCTGCTAAGCGAGTTCGCAAAAGTGGCCTCGCACGCTTCGCGAATTACGCTCCATCGCGCCTAAAACGCGTGATATCGTCTCTCCCGGAAGGGTTGTTCCATCGAGCAACGCACGCGACGCGCGAGACGCCGTCGTAATCGTGCATGCCGGATTCCTGCTGAAATGTTGATTTTCTTTTCAGCGGCGGCGCAACGCTTCCTTGATGGAACGATTAATGCTTTCTGAAGGCCGGTCCATCGATAATGACGGCGGGAAGGATTCCGTCATAAATCGCGGCGCTCGGCACACACGACAAGCCCCAGTCGAGGGGTCTCCGCGCAGCCGCCGTTCTTTCGAAGGCCATCTCTCGAGCCTTCTTTCTCTCGTCGGAGCTACAACATGTTGAGTGCAGCTTTGCTGGTCCTGGTCGCTACGGCGCCAGGCGCATACGATCCATTGTTCCACGGCAGTTTCGAACAGAACTCCAGCTGCCCGGCCGGCCGTCAGATCTATAGCGACATGGGCTATGTCGGCGACAACAACTCGGGCGACCTGCGCTATCACGTCGACCTCAGGGAGTGGGAAAACATCTGGGGTCACGCGAGTCCGTACGACTCGACGGCCCCGTGGCCGGGCCGCTCGAACTCGGCGCCGGTGATCGCGGAGTTCGGCAAGACGACGTACATCGCGGCGCATTTCTACGTGCCGAGCGGCGCGCCGCCGACCTGGCTCGGATGGATCACGCACACCGACTACAACTACGGCCACAACCTCACGGCGGCGATCAGCACCGCGTGCGGCGATTTCAGCCCGACCGCGCAGGCCTGCTTCATCCAGTCGATGAGCGGTCAGCCGATCGTGCCGTGGCGCACGAACAGCGGCGCGTTCTGCCGGCTGCAGCCGAACACCGATTACTACCTCAACCTGAAGATGACGGATCCGAACGAGCCGAGCCCGACCTGTTCGCAGCATGCCGAAGTCTGTGCCATCGGCACCGCGAACGCGGTCCTCCAGTAGGCTCGTTCTTCAGCGCCCTCGCGTCCGCGACGACGGCCATGGCGCCGCCGTCGCGGACAGCGCGAAGCGCGCCCAGAGACCCAGCCATACCATTGCGCGCAGCAGCGGATTGCGCGCCGCCGGGTCGTACGTCCTGAAGTAGCGCCACATGCCGCGCCGCTTGTGCGCGGCGACGAACGCGGGCCGGTGCCGGCTCGAGCTGCCTTGCGCGTGCACCACGCGCACGTCGTTCGCGACCGCGACTGCGGCGCCGCTGTCGCGGATGCGACGGCAGAGGTCGAGATCCTCTACGTGGAGGAAATAGGCTTCGTCGAAGCCGCCGACGCGTTCGAATGCAGCGCGCGTAACGAACATGCATGCGCCGGATACGGCATCGACGCGCTCGACACCGGTCGCCGCGGGCTGCGAAGGCATTTCGACACCGGCGAGCGCGGGCCACCTGGATTCGAAATGTGCGAGCCCGGTCATCGCCATGACGGAGCGCCGCAACGTCGGATTGCGCCGGCGGTTGCCGCGCGCGGGCGTCCCTCCCGGCGTTCGCACGTCGACGCCGAGCAGGCCGATCGATCGATCGGTCGCGGCGATCGAGCGCAGCGCGGCGATCGAGCCGGCTTCGATCAGGCAATCGGGATTTAGAAACAGGAACACATCGCCGCGCGCGCCCGCAGCGCCCTGGTTGCAGGCGGGCCCGAAACCGCGATTTTCGGCGTTCTCGATCCGGCGGAATCGCGCGTCGCCCCCGTGCGCCGATGCGGCATCCGCGGGAAACCCATCGGCCGACGCATTGTCGACGACGATGACCTCGATCGGCACGTTCGAGGCGAGCACGCGTTCGACGCAGCGCACGAGCAGCGGCCCGCTGTCGGCGGCGACGATCACCACGCTCGTGAGCCCGTCGCGAACGCCGTCCATCGGACGCGGCTCGCTCAGAGCGTGCCGAGCAGACGCTCGCCCTGCTCGCGCGCGTGCAGCCACACCGCCGGCCACGCCGCGTAGGCGTCGGCAAGCCGCCCGACTTCGTCGCGCAGCATGCGCGCGCAACCGGCATTGTCGAGATCGTCGGGCCAGCCGCCCAGACGCGGCGGACGCTTCGCGGTCAGCGCGCGTCCATTCGCCTCGATGATCGAGCGCACGTCCGCCTGCCAGTACACCGGCGCGTTCGGCACGCTTTCGAACTGGTGCTGCAGGCGCTCGATCGCATCGGCGCGCACGTACGCCAGATACTCGCGCAGGACGCGCAGGCGCCGCGTCTCGCTCGCGCCCGCGATGTCGCGAAGATTCTCCGCGAGAAGACCCAGCCGCTGCTCGGGATCCTCGGCGAGGAACTCGTTGAGCTGGCGCTGCACGAAATCGGCGATGAAATAGTTGAAGCGCGGCGGCGGCGCCGCGCGCGTCAGCTCCGAACGCTTGCGCGCACCCTCCTGCAGATGGCCGATGGCGACCGGCAGCTCGACGACGAGCGCATCGGGATGGCAGAGCCACGCGACCTGCGCGAACAGCGCATCCTCGCCGCGGCCGAGCGGATTCGTGCACGGCAGCAGCGACTCGTTGTCGAGCGTGAACGGCGTGAACGTGCCCGCGGTCGTCACGCGCGCCTGGCGATGGCCGTACCAGAGGCTGCCGCCTTCGACGTTGCGCAAGTAACCATCGCGATCCTTCCAGAGCTCATCGCGGCTCTCGCCGCCGAGGTGATACATCCACGCGCTCGATTCGCTGCGCGAGCTCCCGTATGCACCTTGCAGCGTCGCGATGACCTTCGCGCCAGCGCGCAAATGATCGAGCCGCCCGACGTGAGGTAGGGGAGAGCGGCGTCGACTGTATT
>CALFNI010000008.1 GCA_937902695.1 uncultured Rhodanobacteraceae bacterium | reverse complement strand
GCATGGTCATCGAGGGCACGGTCAAGCGGCACAAGCCGATCCGCGTGCTGCGCGACAATACGGTGATCTTCCAGGGCGAGATCGAATCGCTGCGCCGCTTCAAGGCACACGTCGACGAGGTGCGCAACGGCGTCGAATGCGGCATCGGCGTCAAGCAGTACAACGACGTCAAGCCGGGCGACCAGATCGAATGCTTCGAGCGAATCGAAGTCGCGCGCACGCTGTGACGGCCGGGATTCGGGATTCGAGATTGGCGATTCGGCAACGCCGGGTCCGCTTTTTCGAGTCCCGAATCCGTCTCCAATCCCGGCTTCTTCATGCCTAGCAAGTCGTTCACTCGCACCGACCGCGTATCCGCGCAGCTCCGCAAGGAGCTCGCGGTTCTCGTGCACGCGGCCGTCCGCGATCACGCGCTGCCGTCGGTCAGCGTGTCGGACGTCGAGGTCACGAAGGATCTCGACGTCGCGACCGCCTACGTGACGACGCTGCTTTCGGACGACGCAAAAGTCGCGACCAAGGCTTTGAACGAGATGGCGAAGGAGTTCCGTCGCGAGCTCTCGCGCACGCTCAAGCTCAGGCGCGTGCCCGAGCTCCGCTTCCGCTACGACGACTCGGTCGACAAGGGCGAGCGCATCGAATCGCTGCTGCGCGAGGATCGCGGCGCAAAGGAATAGGCGGCGCGAAGCACCCACCCCTTCGTCGTCCCCGCGAAAGCGGAGACCCAGCGCCTTCGACGGCTGGAGCAGACGCGCCAGGTTCCCGCTTTCGCGCGAACGTCGAAATCAACGATGAAGAAATCGCACACGCGCGACGTCCACGGCATCCTGCTCTTCGACAAGCCGATCGGCTTCAGCTCGAACCAGGCATTGCAGATCGTCCGTCGCATCTATGGCGCCGCGAAGGCGGGCCACACGGGCAGCCTCGATCCGCTCGCGACGGGCCTTTTGCCGATCTGCTTCGGCGAAGCCACGAAGATCGCGGGTCTCCTGCTCGGCTCGCGCAAGGCCTATCTCACCGAATGCAGGCTCGGTGTCACGACCGACACCGACGACGCCGAAGGGCGTGTCGTCCGCGAACGGCCCGTGCCCGGGATCGACGATGCGACACTCCGCGCGGCGCTCGGCGCGCTGACCGGCCGCATCACGCAGACGCCGCCCGTGTACTCGGCGATCAAGCGCGCCGGCGAGCCCCTGTATCGGCTCGCGCGGCGCGGCGAGACGGTCGACGTTCCGCCGCGCGACGTGGACGTGCACGATTTCAGCCTGGTCGAGCGCACGGTCGACGGGCTTCGCCTGCATGTCGAGTGCGGCTCCGGCACCTACGTGCGCAGCCTCGTCCGCGACCTCGGCGAGCGCCTCGGCTGCGGCGCGCACGTGACCGCCCTTCGCCGGCTCTGGGTCGAGCCGTTCGCGGCGCCCGCGATGACCGATCTCGATGCGCTGCGGACGCTCGCGGAGGAGGGGGCGGACGCGCTCGATGCGCTGTTGCTGCCGCTCGAAGCCGGTCTCGCCGGATATCCGACCATCGAGGTCGACGAGGCGGCTGCCAGCCGCCTGCGCCAGGGCCAGGCCGCGGACGCCGGCATCATCGGCTCGGGCCGCTTCGTCGCGGTGGACCGCGAAGGCCGGGCCGTGGCGCTCGTCGAGAACGGCCAGGACGGGCGCCTGCGCTCCCAGCGCGGCTTCAATCCGGTGCAGCGCAGTCCCTCTGCCTGAATCCGCCGTCGTAAGCGCTTGTTTTACCGGCACACCGGCGGGTAAAATATCTTGTTCACTGCAACACGCCTGTTCAACGCAGGACTGTCCCACCCCGCGGGGCTTGCGAACAGCCATCACCGCGCGCGGCGCATTCCGCGACGTTTTTCAACGAGTGGCTTTTCGCAAGTCTCGCTCCCGATTCCAGGATTGAGTGATGTCCCTTTCCAACGAAACGACCAGCAAGATCATCGCGGACTATCGCCGCGCCGCCAACGACACGGGCTCGCCCGAAGTCCAGGTTGCGCTGCTTTCCGCGCGCATCGAACACCTGACCAAGCATTTCTCCGATCACGAGAAGGATCACCACTCGCGTCGCGGTCTGCTGAAGATGGTCAACCAGCGCCGCCGCCTGCTCGGCTATCTCAAGAACAAGGACGGCGACCGCTATAAATCCTTGATCGAGCGTCTCGGCCTTCGTCGCTGATCGGCTTCGGACAGCCTTCGCTGCTCGCGGCCCGCTCGATTGTTTTTGCGTTCGTCCATGAACGCAGCGCTACGTGACTTCGGTTCAGTCATGGCGCGTGATTCCAAATGAAGTCCAACCGCGGCCATCCATCGCCGCCCTTCCCAAATGACGCACGCGCTATGAAGGTGTGCGCCGAGTTCCGGTCAAGGGATCGAAGCTCGTCAATCAGGAAAAATATAACGTGGCAAAAGTAGCCAAGTCGTTCCGTTACGGAAATCATGACGTCACGCTCGAAACGGGCGAGATCGCGCGCCAGGCGGGCGGCGCCGTCATGGTCAGCATGGGCGGCACCGTCGTCCTCGTCACCGCTGTCGCCGCGACGAAGGCGCGCGAAGGGCAGGATTTCTTCCCGCTCACGGTCGACTATCAGGAAAAGTTCTACTCGGCCGGCCGCATTCCCGGCGGCTTCTTCAAGCGCGAAGGCCGCCCGACCGAAAAGGAGACGCTGACCTCGCGTCTCATCGACCGCCCAGTGCGCCCGCTATTTCCCGAGGAGTTCAAGAACGAAGTGCAGGTCATCGCGACCGTGCTCTCGATGAACCCCGAGATCGACGGCGACATTCCGGCGTTGCTCGGCGCATCGGCCGCGTTGACGCTGTCGGGCGTGCCGTTCAAGGGTCCGATCGGCGCCGCACGCGTCGGTTACGCGAACGGCCAGTACCTGCTCAATCCGACGCAGACCGAGCTCGCCACGTCCGATCTCGACCTCGTCGTCGCCGGAACGGCCAACGCCGTGCTGATGGTCGAATCCGAAGCCAAGCTTCTTTCCGAAGACGTCATGCTCGGCGCGGTCATGTTCGGCCATCGCGAGATGCAGAAGGCGATCAACGCCATCGGCGAGCTCGCGATCGAAGCCGGCAGGCCGTCGTGGAACTGGTCCGCGCCGCCGCGCAACGACGAGCTGGTCGGTGCGCTGAAGGGCGCCATCGGCAACACGCTCGCCGATGCCTTCCAGATCCGCGACAAGCTGCAGCGTCGCGATGCGATCGCCGCGCTCAAGAAGGACGCGCTCGAATCGCTCGCGGCCACGGCCGAAACGAAGGGCTGGGCGGTCGCCGATCTCGCCAAGGAGTTCGCCGATCTCGAGTACAACACGATGCGCCAGGGCGTCCTCAAGACGAAGCAGCGTATCGACGGGCGCAACCTCGACGACATCCGCCCGATCACGGTGCGCGTCGGCGTGCTGCCGCGCACGCACGGCTCGGCGCTGTTCACGCGCGGCGAGACGCAGGCGCTCGTCACCGTCACGCTCGGCACCGCGCGCGACGCGCAGATCGTCGATGCGCCGGAGGGCGAGTCGAAGGATCCGTTCCTGTTCCACTACAACTTCCCGCCGTTCTCGGTCGGCGAGACCGGCCGCATGGCAGGTCCCAAGCGCCGCGAAATCGGCCACGGCCGCCTCGCCAAGCGCGGCGTGCAGGCGGTCAAGCCGTCGATGGAAGCCTTTCCGTACGTCGTCCGCGTCGTCTCGGAGATCACCGAGTCGAACGGCTCGTCGTCGATGGCTTCGGTGTGCGGCTCGTCGCTTGCGATGATGGACGCGGGCGTGCCGCTGACGGCGCCGGTTGCCGGCATCGCGATGGGCCTCGTCAAGGAAGGCGGCGACTTCGTCGTCCTTAGCGACATCCTCGGCGACGAGGATCACCTCGGCGACATGGATTTCAAGGTGGCCGGCACGTCGGGCGGCGTCTCCGCTCTGCAGATGGACATCAAGATCGACGGCATCACCGAGGAGATCATGCGCACGGCGCTCGACCAGGCCAAGCGCGGTCGACTGCACATCCTCGGCGAGATGGCGAAAGTCATCTCGACGTCGCGCACGGAAATGAGCGAATACGCGCCGCGCCTGCTCACGATGAAGATTCATCCGGACAAGATCCGCGAGGTCATCGGCAAGGGCGGTGCGACGATCCGTTCGATCACCGAGGAAACCGGCACCACGATCGACATCAGCGACGACGGCACCGTCATCATCGCATCGGTCAACCGCGAGGCGGCCGATGCCGCGAAGAAGCGCATCGAGCAGATCGTCTCCGACGTCGAGCCCGGCCGCATCTACGAAGGCAAGGTCGCCAAGCTGATGGACTTCGGCGCATTCGTGACGATCCTCCCGGGCAAGGATGGTCTCGTGCACGTCTCGCAGATCTCCAACGAGCGCGTCGAAAAGGTCTCCGACAAGCTCAAGGAAGGCGACATCGTCAAGGTCAAGGTGCTCGAGGTCGACAAGCAGGGCCGCATCCGCCTGTCGATGAAGGCCGTGGCCGAGGAAGAGAAGGGCGCGGCGTAAGCCTCGACTCAGCCGTAATGAAAAAAAGGCGGGCCTCGGCCCGCCTTTTTCTTTTTCCCCTCTCCCGCAAGCGGGACAGGGGATAAGGCACCGGTCGGGAAGCACTTACCCGGCGTTGGTCATGGCCCCAAGCCGCACGACGCGCTGGATCGTCTCGCCGTTGCGCACGATCGTCAGCGTCACCGGATGCCCCGCCTTCGCGCGCAGCTTGCTCTGGAAATCCGCGCGATCGATGATCGCCTTGCCGTCGCACTTCAGCACGATGTCGCCGGTCAGGAGGTTCGCGCGCGATGCCGGCGAATCGTCGACGACCGAGCCGATCGCGACGCCGCCGCCGGTTCCGAGCTCGCTCATCTCCGCCGGACGCAGATCGCGGAACGTCGCCCCGAACGGCAACTTGAAGCGGACGTAATACGCGACCACGAGGTCGCCTGCCGGCGCCGGGTAGAAGATCACGCGATCGGCGCCGACGCTTCTGCCTTGCCGCGCCGCCTTCGCGCGTGCCTCGGTGTCGGACGCCGGAAAATGCGACGTGCCGATGTGCATGTAGCTCTGCGCACGCAGCCGCTTCTCGTCGGCAGCAAGGCTTCTGCCTTCTCCGGACTCCGGCTGCGTCGGGGGCGGTGCGGCGCGAAGGTCGGCCACGATCGCCGCGTCTCGTCCGGGCTCGGTCTGGTAGTTGCCGGTTTCCGCCGGCGGGAGCGGCCTCGGCGACGGCGCGTTCACCGTGCCTGGGCCTGCCGCGCAGCCCGCCAGCAGCAGGGCGCCGGCGAATGCGACGAAACGTAACGCGTTGACGGCGAGTCTTGCGCGGCGAGCTGTCGGATTCATGAAGGAAAGGATGCCGCACGGGAGCTGACTGGAACCCGACGAAAACGGCCGGGCCCGCGTCCGCGCGCGGCGCGTTTGCTACGCTTTCGCGAGGACGAGACGTGAGGAGGCGACGGCGCGTGGCGCTACTCAGGATCTATCTTCGCGTGCTCGGCCTGCTGGCGCCGGAAAAGGGCCTTGCGATCCTGCTCGCGCTCGCGAATCTCGCGCTCGCCGGGGTTTATTTCCTCGAGCCGTGGCTGTTCGGTCGCGTCGTCGACGCACTCGCGGGCGCGAAATCGGCCGAGGCCTGGCGCCTGATCGCGACCTGGGCCGGCGTCGGCTTCGGCGGCGTCGTCGCCAGCGTGTGGGTTTCGCTCTACGCCGATCGCCTCGCTCACCGGCGCCGCCAGGCCGCCATCGCCGCGTTCTTCGAGCACGCGATCGCGTTGCCGCTCGCGTTCCACGGCGAGCACCACACCGGCCGGCTGCTGCGCATCATGCACAACGGCAGCGGCAACCTGTTCACGCTCTGGCTCGGCTTCTTCCGCGAGCACCTCGCGACGCTGCTGTCGATCCTCGTCATGATTCCCCTCGCG
>CALFNI010000007.1 GCA_937902695.1 uncultured Rhodanobacteraceae bacterium | reverse complement strand
ACCCGTTTCGGCGGCGTGCCGTCCGTTCCAAGCATTACCCAATGTCCGACCACGACTCCCAAACTGATACGTCAATGACCAAGTCGGAGCTGATCGAAGCCCTCGCCGAGCGTCAGAAGCACCTGGCTGCCAACGATGTCGAGCTCGCGGTCAAGAGCCTGCTCGAGCAGATGAGCCAGGCGCTCTCGGTGGGCGAACGCATCGAGATCCGCGGATTCGGCAGCTTCTCGCTGCACTACCGGCCGCCGCGCATGGGCCGCAATCCGAAGACCGGCGACGCGGTTGCGCTGCCGGGCAAGCACGTGCCGCACTTCAAGCCCGGCAAAGAGCTCCGCGAGCGCGTCAACGACGGCGCGCAGTCGTCGGACGACAACGGCTGAGCTTCAGTTTCGTCATCGTTGCTCATCGCGACACGGCGGCTTCCGCCGCGCGTCGCGCACGGTCATGATAGCGTGAAGGCGTCGCCCGCGCGCCGTGATTTCCGAACGCGAAGCCCCACATCGTCCGCATGCGCCTCGCCCTCGTCATCGTCGTCGTCCTCTTCGTCGTATTCGGCGCCGTCTTCGGCGCGCTGAATGCCGAGCGCATCGCGCTCGATCTCTACTTCTGGCAGCCGACCGTGCCCAAGGGCGCGCTGATCCTGTCGGCGGTCGTCGTCGGCTGGCTCGCCGGCGGCATCGTCGCCTGGCTCGCGCCGAGGCCGCGCATCCATCGCGAGCTTCGCGAGACGCGCAGGCAGCTGCGCGAAGCGCGTGCCGAGCCGCAGCCGCCGAGCGACGGCGCGCCCGAGGACGCATGAGCGATCTCGCGCTTCCGCTTCTCTTCCTGCTGCTTCCGGTTGCCGCCTGGTCCGGTTGGGTGATCGGCCGGCGCGGCAGCGAGCGCACGTCGGGCGCGCGCGTCAGCGAGCTTTCGACCAACTACTTCCGCGGCCTCAATTACCTGCTCAACGAGCAGCAGGACAAGGCGATCGAGGTGTTCCTGAAACTCGCCGAGATCAATCGCGACACGGTCGAGACGCACCTCGCGCTCGGCAACCTGTTCCGGCGTCGCGGCGAGGTCGACCGCGCGATCCGCGTGCACCAGCACCTGATCGCGCGACCGAACCTCAACGAGGACGAGAAGACCGTCGCCCTGCTCGAGCTCGGCGAGGATTACATGCGCGCGGGCCTGCTCGATCGCGCCGAGACCCTGTTCAGCGACCTCGTCGCGATGAACGCGCAGGCGCCCTCGGCGCTCAAGCACCTCATCGCGATCTATCAGCACGAGCGCGACTGGGACAAGGCGATCGACCACGCGCGCCGGCTGCAGCAGGCGACCGGCGAATCGCAGGGCGCGACGATCGCCCAGTTCTACTGCGAGCTCGCCGAGCAGTCGCGCACGCGCGGCGCGCTGGACGAGGCGCGCCGGCACATCGAAGAGGCGTATGCGGCCGAGAGCGACTGCGTGCGCGCCAGCATGATCAAGGGCCACGTCGAAGCGGCCGACGGCCATCTCGACCGCGCGATCGCCTCGTTCGAGCAGGTCGCCGAGCAGGATGTCGACTACGTGCCCGAGATCCTCTCGCCGCTGCTCGACTGCTACGCGCGCGCGGGCCAGATGGCGCGGGCCGAGGAGTTCCTGCTCAACATCACCGAGACCTATCAGGGCGTCGCGCCGGGGCCCGCGCTCGCGCGCCTATACGCGCGCGCGGATGGCGAGGATGCCGCCGGGGCGGTCCTCGATCGCGCGCG
>CALFNI010000006.1 GCA_937902695.1 uncultured Rhodanobacteraceae bacterium | reverse complement strand
GGTTCGTCCGCGCTCACTCGATCATTGGCGCCCGCGTGAACCCGAGACCGAGAAAGGTACGTCTCCTGCGCTGCCTGCCGCGCTTCCTCCTGCTGACGGAAGCGTCCTCGGTCGCGAACACGATCTATCTCAGCTTCGACGACGGCCCGCACCCCGAATACACGCCGCGCGTCCTCGATCTGCTCAAGCGGCACGGCGCCCACGCGAGCTTCTTCGTGGTGGGCCATGCGGCGGAGGCGCACCCGGACATCGCGCGCCGCATCGTCGATGAGGGTCACCTGATCGGCAACCATTCCTACAACCACCCGCGCTTCATGCAGATCCCGCTCGCCGAGCAGCTCGACCAGATCGATCATGCCGATCGCATCCTCGCCGAGCTCGACGGAAAGCCGCGTCACCGCTTCAGGCCGCCGAGCGGCGCGCTGCCGATGTCGCTGCTGCTGCACTGCCTGCGCGTGCGCCGCTGCATCACGTACTGGTCGTACGACACGCTCGACTATCGTCGCGAGCCGAAGGATCGGATCGTCGAGCGGCTGCGCACGGTTCCGCCGGTCGCGGGCGACATCCTGCTCATGCATGACGACGACGACCGCATCGTGCAGGTCCTCGAGGAAATGCTGCCCGAATGGCGCGCCGCGGGTATCCAGATGCGCGCGCTGCCCGAGGAAGCGGCGTGAGCGCGGCGGCCATCATCGCGCTGCTGGCGGTGCTCGCGGTCGTTGGCGCGGCAGCCGCCGTCTACCTCGCGATCCGTTCGCGCAACATGCAGGTCTGGCTGCCGGCGTACCTGCGTCGCCGTGCGCCCGCGCGCGGCGACGGGCCCGTGCACGTGATGTTCTGCTTCGTCGATCACTACGAGCCGATGTGGGGCCGCGCCGACGAGGCGACGCAGCGTGCGCGGGTCGATCGCTGGTGCCGCGATTACCGCGCGCTCGCCGGGCGGCATCGCGACGCCGACGGCCGGCCGCCGCAGCACAGCTTCTTCTACCCCGAGGAGGAATACGTCGAGGAATATCTCGACAAGATCGCCGCGCTCTGCGCCGAGGGCTACGGCGAGATCGAGATCCACCTGCACCACGACAACGACACCGAGGCGAACTTTCGCGAAACGATGGCGCGCTTCTGCCGCATGCTGCACGAGCGCCACGGCGCGCTGCCGCGCGACCCTGCGACGGGCGAGCTCCGCTTCGCGTTCATCCACGGCAACTGGAGCCTCGACAATTCGCGTCCCGACGGACGCTGGTGCGGCCTCAACAACGAGCTGATCCTGCTGCGCGAGCTCGGCTGCTATGCCGACTTCACGCTGCCTTCCGCGCCGAGCGACACGCAGACCAGCACGATCAATTCGATCTACTACGCGACCGACGATCCGGCGCGGCCGAAGTCGCACGACACCGGCGTGCCGGTCCGCGTCGGCGGCAGCGCGAGCGGCGATCTGATGATCGTGCAGGGACCGCTCGCGCTCAACTGGCGCGAGCGGCGCATGGGCGTCATGCCGCGCATCGAGAACGCCGACGTGAGGAAAACGCAGCCGCCGACGCCGGCGCGCGTCGACGACTGGGTGCGCACCGGCATCCACGTCGAGGGCCGGCCGGAGTGGGTGTTCGTCAAGATCCACACGCACGGCACGCAGGAAGGCGACATGGACACGCTGCTCGGCGCACCGTCCGAGGCGATGTATGCGCACCTCGAGCGCGCGTACAACGACGGACGCGATTACGTATTGCATTACGTGACCGCGCGCGAGGCCTACAACATCATCAAGGCGGCCGAGGCGGGCAAGACCGGCGATCCGGGCCAGTATCGCGACTTCGTATTGCCGCCGCCGCCGGGCGCGATGCGCGAGCGCCGCGTCGCCTGAGCGCTCAGACCGGCGGAACGGCCTTCGCCGCCGGCTCTCGATCGCGCAATGCATCCTCGCAGACGGCACGCGTCTCGGCGGCGACGGCGGCCCAGTCGCGCGAGAAGCGGCGCGACAGCACCGTCTCGTCCCAGCTGCGATCGAGCACGGCGACGAGCGCGCGCTGGAGCTCGGTTTCGTCGCGCGGCGCGATCAGCACGCCGGTCGAGTCGTCCACGATCTCCGGGATGCCGCCGACGCGCGTCGCCACGATCGGCCGTCCGCACGCGAGCGCCTCGACGAGCACGTTCGGATAGCCTTCGGAGTAGCTCGGCAGCGCGAAGGCGTTCGCGGCCGTCATCCAGCGCGCGACGGCGTCCGGCGCGATCGCGCCGGGCAGGTGCACGCGCAGCGGCGCCGCGGCCGCCGCGGTTTGCGCAAGCTCGGCGGCGAGCGGGCCGCCGCCGATCAACGCGAGCTCGACGTGCGGGCGCCCGGCGGCGATGCGACGCGTCGCCGCGATCAGCTCGCGAAGTCCTTTCTCCGCGACGAGCCGTCCGGCATAGACGACGAGCGTCGACGCCGCGGCAATGCCGAGCGCATCGCGCGCCGCGCGCCGGTCGCCGAGATGGAACACGCCGGCATCGCATCCGTTCGCGATGGCGCTCACGCGCCGCGGATCGGCGCCGTATTCGGCGACCGCGAGCCGGCCGAGATCTTCGCTCACCACGAGCAGGCGATCGGCCGCGCGCACGACGCGCCGCGTCAGCGCGCGGCTGATCGTGTCGCGCACGCGGATGTCCGAGCCGCGCGCGCCGGCGACCAGCGGAATGCCGTGGCGGCGCGCGGCGCACATCGCGCCGAACGCGTCGGGATAGAGCCAGTAGGCCAGCACGACGTCGGGCTCGAAGCGCGCGACCTCGGCGTCGATCGCGCGTCCGCAGAGCCATCCGTTGAACGGCCGCGACACGGCGGGCAACGCCGGATACGAGACATATTCGACGTCGCAATCGAGCGCGAGTTTTTCCGGCGCGCGGTAGAGATAGCTGCGCGGCTGCGCCCAGCGCGGATAGACCGCGACCGGGCTCACCACGCGCACCTCGGCGAGCCTTGCAAGCTCGCGTACCGTCTGGTGGATCGGCCGTCCGCGCGTCGGCTCGCCGGCGATCGGGAACTGCGAGGTGACGACGAGGATGCGCATCGGCGTCGCAGCGTCTATGCGGTTCCCGCGGGCGTGGCGGTAGTCGCGGCCGCGCTGCCGAAGGTCGCATCGAGCCCGCGCGCAAGTCCGACGCGCGGTTCCCAGCCAAGCCGCGTGCGCGCCTCGGTCAGATCGAAGTTCGACAGCGGGCGCAGCGAGCGCACGCGGTAGCGCGTCAGCGGCACGTCGCGCTTGAGCGCCTTGCCGAGCAGCTCGACGCCGTACGCGAGGCCCATGAACACCTTCACCGGCACGCGCATCACGCGAAGCTCCGCTCCGAGCTTGCCCTTCGCGCGATCGAGATAGTTCTGCTGCGTCGTCGTCGCGGGATCGACGACGTTGATCACGTGCCCGAGCGCCGCCTCGGATTCGCCGGCGAGCAGCAGCGCGTCGACGACGTCGTCGACGTAGACCAGCGGCAGCGTCTGCGTCGGCTCGCCGATCGCGAGCCAGCGGCCGGCAAGCGCGATCGTGCCGTTCGGCGTCACGCGCTCGGCGCCGGGGCCGAAGATCTGGCCGGGACGAATCACCACCGCGCGCAGGCCCTTCTCGCGGATCGCGTCGCAGACGAGCGTCTCGGCGGTGAGCTTGGTCTGCGTGTACGCGCCGCGCCAGTTCGGATGCGGCTCGAGCGCCGAGCCCTCGGTCATGACCTGCGCGGGATCGCGGCCCGCGTGGTCGAAGACGCTCATCGAGCTCACGTAGACGAGCCGCTTCGTGTCGTGCTTGAGGCATGCATCGATGACATTGCGCGTGCCCCAGACCGTGCCGGCTTCGAACGCACGCGGGCCGCCGCGCATGGCGGCGCCGACGTGGTAGACGATGCCGACGCCGTCGACGGCGTGATCGACCGCGCGCGGATCGCCGAGATCACCGATGAGCACCTGCACGTCCGCGCCGAACTTCGCCGCGGCGGCGGGATTGCGCACGAGGACGCGCACGCGCTGGCCCTTCGCGCGAAGCGCATCGACGACCTTGCGGCCGAGGAACCCGGCTGCGCCCGTGACCAGCACGTCGGCCGGCGGAACCGGCGCGTA
>CALFNI010000005.1 GCA_937902695.1 uncultured Rhodanobacteraceae bacterium | reverse complement strand
ATGTTCCCCTCTGGTCGTTTTCTGATTTCGATCGGCATGGCACGCCGCCGGAGGGGCGCTTGCACGTGATCGACGCACCGGCGCGACGCATCCGGGTGCCGGCGCGCGGTTCGCGTTCGAGTATCTGATCCGGGTTCGGGCGCGACAATAGCGATGGCTGATTGATTTCTATCTTGATAGGTAAAGGTCAGGCGGGCGTCCGAAGCGGTAGACTCCTCGCATGAGCACGATGCGTTCCGATTACGCCGCGCGCCCGCTGGAAACGCTCGGCATCAGCACCGACGAGGAGCGTGCGTACCGCGCGCTACTGTCGCGACGACTGGCAAATGCGCGCGATCTGTCCAGTACGTTAGGCATTACCGTGCGCGCGACACAGCGCCTCCTCGATGCGCTCGCCGCGAAGGGCCTCGCGACGCATTCGCCCGAGCGGCCGCGACGCTACATGCCGGTGCAGCCGGAGTTCGCGCTCGAGGCGATCGTGAGCCAGCGCCAGGCCGAGCTCGAGCGTGCGCGCGCGGCGATTCCCGATCTCAAGAAGCACGCCTCGAAGCTGCGTGCCGATGCGGATCGCGGCGAAGTCGTCGAGCTCGTGACGAGCCGCGATGCCGAGCGGCGCATCTTCGAGCAGGCCCAGCATGCGGCGCGCAATGAAGTGGTGACGCTGGTGCGCCCGCCGGTGCGTCTCACGCGGCTCGACACGCCGTTCGAACAGGATCAGCAGCCGCAGCGCAGCGCACGCGCGCGCGGCGTGCGCTACCGGAGCATCGTCGACGCCGGCTGGCTGGCGCTGCCGGGCGCACCGGCGCGCGTGCGGTCGGAGAGCGAATCGGGTGAGGAGATCCGCGTCTTTCCCGAATTGCCCTTCAAGATCGCGATCTTCGATCGGCGCATCGCATTCATCCCGCTGAATCCGCACGAGCCCGACGGCGCGACCTTGCTGGTGCGCTCGTCGGCACTGCTCGATGCGCTGTACGCGCTGTTCGAAAGTCTGTGGGAGCGCTCGACGCCGCTCGCGTTCGCACCGGCCGGTGCGATGAAGGCCGCAAAGGCCTCGCGCGTGCCCGAGGCGGCGGCGAAGCTGATTCCGCTGCTCGCGGCGGGACTCAACGACAAGGCCATCGCGCACGAGCTCGATGTCTCGTCGGCGACGCTGAACCGGCGACTCGCCGAGTTGATGAAAGCGCTCGATACGCGCACGCGCTTCCAGATGGGCTGGCGCGCAGCGCTCGAAGCCTTTCCGGAGCGGGTGCCGCGCACGCGGTCGAAATAGGCCGCGGCGGAGCACGGATGCATGCATCCGGCGCATCGGAGCTTGAACGTCGGCGCCAACCCTGCTATCGAGGGACGGCGATGAAGAAACGCAACACCGAGCTCAGGCAGTGGCCGCAAGGAACGGTATTCACCGTCGGCCACTCGACGCTGCCGATCGACCGCTTCATCGCGCTCCTCGCCGCGTATGGCATCGAAAGCCTGATGGACGTGCGCACGGTGCCGCGCTCGCGGCACAACCCGCAGTTCAACGGCGATGCGCTCGCCGGGTCGCTCGCTGCGGCGGGAATCGAGTACGTACCAATGCAGGCACTCGGCGGACTTCGGCGTCCGCGGAAGGATTCCGTCAACACGGGCTGGCGCAACACGAGTTTTCGCGGATATGCCGACTACATGCAGACCGATGCGTTCGGCGACGCGCTCGAGACGCTGATCGAGTCGAGTCGCGAGAAGCGCGTCGCGATCATGTGCGCCGAAGCGGTGCCGTGGCGGTGCCATCGCTCGCTGGTCGCCGACGCGCTGGACGCGCGCGGGATTCCGGCCGTCGAGATCCTGTCGGAGACGAACGCGCGGATGCACAGGCTCACGCCATTCGCGCACGTAGAAGGCGAGCGCGTGACCTATCCGCCGGTGCAGGCGCCGCTGATCTAGCGCACGCTACGAGAAGACGCCGAAGACACCGGCTATGACGAGCGCGTGACTACGAATGCGCCGTTGATGCTGACCGTCAGGAAGAGTCCGACAGCCCAGACGCAGGCGAGGATCGCAAAGACTCGCAGCCAGGCTTTCGGCGACGTCCAAGGGCGGGGCGTTGGCGCGCCCGTCGCTCGGGATCGCGGCAGTTGGTGGGCCCACCAGGACTCGAACCTGGAACCAAGGGATTCGCATGACCCGACCGTTTCCAGCCGGTGCGGACTATCTCTTCACCCTCAGCAAAGCGCTGGTGGGGTGCGGGACGCTCTAGCCTGTGATCAAGGGCACTCAAGCCCTCAGGTAGTC
>CALFNI010000004.1 GCA_937902695.1 uncultured Rhodanobacteraceae bacterium | reverse complement strand
ACCTACCCGAAACCGCTGCTCATCACCGACGCCGCCATCAACATCGAGCCCGACCTCGATGCAAAACGCGACATCGTGCAGAACGCGATCGATCTTGCGCATGCGCTCGGGATCGCGGCGCCGAAGGTTGCGATCCTTTCCGCCGTCGAAACCGTGTACCCGAAGATCCGCTCGACCGTCGATGCCGCGGCGCTCTGCAAGATGGTCGACCGCGGACAGATCACCGGCGGCATCGTCGACGGGCCGCTCGCATTCGACAACGCCGTGTCGCGTGCGGCGGCGAGCGCGAAGGCGATCGTCTCGCCAGTCGCCGGCGATGCCGACATCCTCGTCGTGCCGGATCTCGAAGCCGGCAACATGCTCGCCAAGCAGCTGATCTATCTCTCGGGCGCCGAATCGGCCGGTATCGTGCTGGGTGCGCGCGGGCCCATCGTGCTGACGAGCCGCTCGGACAGCGTGCTGTCGCGGCTCGCCTCGTGCGCGCTCGCGGTGCTGCTCGATCGGCAACGGCAAAAACCCGCATGACGAGCGCGGTGCTCGTGCTCAACGTCGGGTCCTCGAGCGTCAAGTTCGCGCTCTACGACCTGCATTCGGCGGACGCGCTCTGTCGCGGCGGCGTCGATGCGCTCGGCACGGCGCGCGCAGGTTTCCAGGCGAGCGGCGCGCGCGCCGCCGCGCTGGCGGGGGCGCGGCCGCCCGTCGGCGATCACGCGTCCGCCGCGTCATGGCTGCTGCGCCTTTTCGCCGAGCGCCTGGCCGACATCGAGCTCGCCGCGGCGGGCCATCGCGTCGTGCACGGCGGTACCGCATTCGCCGATCCGGTCCGTATCGATGAGCGCGTGCTCGAAACGCTGCAGGGATTCGTTCCGCTCGCGCCGAATCACCAGCCGCAGAATCTGGCCGCGATCCGGGCCGTCGCGCGCGCGCTGCCGGATCTGCCGCAGGTCGCCTGCTTCGACACCGCGTTTCACCGCACGCAGCCCGCGCACGCGCAACGCTTCGCCTTGCCGCGATCGCTGAGCGAAGCCGGGATCGTGCGCTATGGCTTTCACGGGCTCTCGTTCGAATACCTTGCGGGCGTGCTGCCCGATTTCGCCGGCGCGCGCGCGGATGGACGTGTCGTCATCGCGCACCTCGGCCACGGGGCGAGCCTGTGCGCGCTGCGGGAGCGGCGCAGCATCGCGACCACGATGGGCTTCACCGCGCTCGACGGGCTCGTGATGGGCACGCGTTGCGGGGCCCTCGATCCGGGCGTCGTGCTGCATCTGATCGAGCAGCGCGGGATGACGCCCGCCGAAGTATCGGACCTCCTCTACAACCGGAGCGGCCTGCTCGGCATGTCCGGGCTCAGCGACGATCTGCGCGTGCTCGAGGCCGACGGCGGCATGCACGCGCAAGAGGCGATGGATCTCTTCGCCTATCGCGCTGCGCGCGAAATAGGCTCGCTGGCGGCGGCGCTCGGCGGGCTCGACGTGATCGTATTCAGCGCCGGCATCGGCGAGCGCTCGCCTTCGATGCGTGCCCGCATCTGCGCGTATTCAAGCTGGCTCGGCATCGGCCTCGACGCCCGCGCGAATGCCGCGGGCGAGTCGCGCATCAGCGCGGCCGGCACAGCGGTCGACGTCTTCGTCATTCCGACGGATGAGGAAGCCACGATCGCGCGCGCCGCGCGAGCCCTGCTTTGCAGCACGAGCAGGGCCGACCTTAGCTCCGGATGACCTGGATCAACTCGCGCATTCCGGCGCGCCGGCAGACTCCGCGTATCCCCATCGGAGACGCGACATGGCCAGCAGCACGAAGCGCAGCGTCGGGCGAACCACGCCCCGGCGTTCAGGGTCCGCGCCTGCAACGCCCGCGTCAGGCGCCGCTGCCACGAAGCCGGCGCGCTCGGCCAAGTCCGGAACGCAGAAACCGCGCGCCGCCGACCGCTCCGGTCGCGGCGGCGCCCTGGTGCAGTCGGGACCCTCCCGCGATGCGCCGCAGTGGACCGAAACGCTGCTGGACGGCACCCGCGTCTTCATCCGTCCGATCCGCAAGGAGGACGCGACGCTCGAGCGTACGTTCATCCGGCGCCTCTCGCCCGAATCGCGGCGGCTGCGGTTCCTCGGCCAGATGAGCGAGCCCAGCGACCTGCTGCTCAAGGCGCTGACCGAGATCGACTACCGGCGTGACGTCGCATTCATCGCGCTGGTTCATCGCGACGGCGAGAAGCAGGAGATCGGCGTCGCGCGCTACGGCACGAACGAGGACGGCACCGTCTGCGAGTGCGCGGTCACCGTCGCCGACGAATGGCGCAAGCGCGGCCTCGGCGTCGCGCTGATGCGCCACCTGATCGACGTCGCGCGCTCGCGCGGGGTGCGCTCAATGTTCTCGATCGACGAAGCGGACAACGGCGGCATGCGCGATCTCGCGAAGTTCCTGGGCTTCCGCCGCGCGCGCGATCCCGACGACGCGACGCAGGTCATCCACACGCTCACGCTCCAGTGAGGTGAAGGTGCTCGACGTTCTCGCCTACTGCCACGACGTCAGGGTGTGGACGCCCGGCGTGCGCTACGCCGCGGAGCTGGCGGCAGGGCTGGGCGGGACGCTGACCGGGCTGCACGTCGCGCCCCCGTGGCCCACGCGCGAGCCGCCGGGCGCGCCGCCATCGCTGATGGCCGAGCTCCTCGCGCACACGCAGGAAGCGGTGCGCACGGCCATGGAGGCCGACGGATCCTTCATCAGCTGGGCCGGCGGCGTCGGCGTCGAATCGGTCAAATGGCACGTCGCGCTCGGCGATGCGGCCGAGGTCCTCGCCGTCGCCAGCAACTGGAGCGACGTGACGGTCATCGATCGCAGGATCGGCGATCGCGACGATACGATGGGATTGATCTGCGAGATGCTGCTTTCCGGCGTCGTCTGCATAGCCGTACCGGACAACGGTTATGCGTTGACGCGTCTGGATCGCATCACGATCGCTTTCGACGGATCGCCCGCAAGCATCCGCGCGCTGCACGCCGGCATGCCGTTCATGCAGCGCGCCGCCCATGTGCTTCTCATCCGTTGCAACCACGAGGACGAAGGTTGCGCTACGACCGTGCCGGCCGCATTCGATCCGCAGCGGTATCTGGCCGGGCACGGAATCAAGGTGGACATGGAGCCGGTGGACAACGTCGGACCACGCGCCGAGGCCATTCTGGAAGCCGCATCGAGGAACCGGACCGACCTCCTGGTAAGCGGAGCCTCGGGCAAGCGCCATCTCGGCGAATGCTGCCTCGACGAGACGCCGGGCCATCTTCTGAGCTGCGTCGGTATTCCGCTCCTCATGGCGCACTGACGGACGTAGCGGGAAGCGCCGCCTCCAGCGGCAGAGGCGTGGCCGCGCCTGCGGCCGCCGGTGGCGGAACCCGCACGGACGCTGCGAAAACCGGCCTCGAGCCCTC
>CALFNI010000003.1 GCA_937902695.1 uncultured Rhodanobacteraceae bacterium | reverse complement strand
CGCTCGGCGTCGTCGTCGACGACGCGGTCATCGACGTCGAGAACATCCTGCGCCGCATGCGCGCGGCCGGCGATCGCTTCGACGTGCGCGAGCTTTTCACGCGCGCCTCGCTCGAAGTGCGCCGGCCGGTGTTCTACGCGACCGCCGCGGTCGCCGTCGCGTTCCTGCCGATCCTGATGATGTCCGGCCTGCAGGGCGCGTTCTTCCGGCCGCTCTCGATCGCGTTCCTGCTCGCGGTCGGGCTTTCGCTGCTCGTCGCGATGAGCGCGACGCCGGCGCTGGCCGCGATCGTCATGCGGAACCACAAGCCGCGGCCCGAAGCGGCATTCCTCGCGCGCTGCAAGCGCTGGCAGCTGCGCACGATCGAAGCCTTCGATCGCCGGCCGCGGATGCTGCTCGGCGTGCTGATCGTGACCGGCCTCCTCGGCATCGTCCTCCTGCCGCTGCTCGGCGCGCGGCTGCTGCCGGATTTCCGCGAGAATTACCTGATCGCGCACGCCTCGCTGCGCCCCGGCATCGCCATCGCCGAGACGGCGCGCATCGGCGAGAACATCTCGAAAGCGCTCGTGAGGATTCCGGGCGTAAAGAGCGTCGCCGAGCAGATCGGCCGCGCCGAGAACGGCCAGGATCCGGACACGCCGAACAAGAGCGAGTTCGAAGTGCAGATCGATCCGGCGAAAGGGCACACGGCTACCGACATCGACGCCGCGATCCGCGACGTGTTCGACGACTATCCGAACCAGCTCGTCGAGATCTATTCGGTGCTCGCCGAGCGCATCGGCGAGACGCTCTCGGGCGAGAGCGCGCCGTTCTCGGTCAGCGTGTTCGGCTCCGACCTCGATGTCGACGACAAGGTCGCGGGCGAGATCGCCGAAGTCCTCGAGAAGGTGAAGGGCAGCGGCACCGTGCGGCTGGTCGTGCCGCCGCGCCAGCCCGAGCTTCGCGTTGCGCTGAAGCCGCGGGCGCTCGCGCTGTACGGACTCGAAGCGGGCGACGCGCTCGACACGATCAACGCCGCGTACCACGGCAGCCGCGTCGCCGCGATCCAGCAGGCGGACCGCACGGTTCCGATCGCGATCCGCATCGCCGGCGCCGGCAGCGATCCGCGCGCGGTCGGCGCGCTGCTGCTGCGCAGCCGCGACGGCGCGCTCGTGCCGCTCGACAAGGTCGCCGACGTCGAAACGATCACCGCGCGCAGCATGATCGATCACGAGGATGGCTTACGCCGCCAGATCGTCGCCGCGACGCCGAAGACCAGCGATCAGGCCGGCTACGCCGAAGCCGCGCGCAAGGCGATCGCGCAGAAGGTGACGCTGCCGGCCGGCGTGTACCTGCGCTACGGCGGCGCGGCCGAAGCGCAGACCGAGGCCGCGAACGAGCTGCTGCTGCATTCGGCCGCCGCGTTCGTGCTGATCGTGCTGCTGCTCGGCCTTGCGTTCGGGCACGTGCGCCATGTCGTGCTCGTGCTCGTCGCGCTGCCGTCGACGCTGATCGGCGGCGTGGCCGCGGTCGCGCTCACCGGCGGCACGCTGACGCTCGGCGCGATGGTCGGCTTCGTTGCCCTCTTCGGCATGGCGGCGCGCAACACGATCCTGCTCGTGTCGCACTACGATCATCTCGTGCGCGAGGAAGGGCAGACGTGGACTCTCGCGACGGCATTGCGCGGTGCCGAGGAACGCCTGACGCCTGTATTGCTGACGGCATTGCTGACCGCGCTCGCGCTGTTGCCGGTCGCGTTGCAGCTGAAGCAGCCCGGCCACGAGATCGACGGGCCGATGGCCGCCGTGATCCTCGGCGGGCTCGTCTCGTCGACGCCCGTCAGCCTGCTGCTGATTCCGCCGCTCGCGGCGCGGTGGCTCAGGCCCGGTTAGTGGCGCGGACGCGTGCGGTGGGTGAAAGCCCACCGTATGAGTCATGTCCTTTCGGCCGCGCGCTCGGCTTTTCCCCTCTCCCGCGTGCGGGAGAGGGCAGGGGGAGGGCAAGCGTGGTTCACCGTTTCCTTATCGGCGCTTGCGACGAAGCGGCTCAGGCATCTCGGCCGACAAATAGATCGTATCGATCTCCCGATCCGCGCTGATCAGATAGCGTCGGCCTTTGACGAAGCCGATGCGTTCGAGCCACGCGCCGGAAAGGCGGATCTCCGGCACTTCTGGGCGCTTGTCAGGTTGCGCGTGCGCACTCGAAGCGTTGCGCAGCTTGCGAGCCGTGATCGTGCGCCAGGATTTTGGAAGTCGCACACGCGAAACAGGTTTGCGGGCCATGCGGCGAATCCTCGGTTCGGAGTCACCGTTTCTATCCGCGTGGTGACAGACCGCGCGGGTGGCAGACCGGCTCACTAACAGCCCGGCGAGCTCTGAGGAGCTCCCCGCGCGGTCCGCCGCAGAAGCGCGTGCGGACGCACGTCGCGCACGACGCGGCAAACCGCGGCGCATGCGATTGTTAGTGAGTGAGGGTCTGCCAGACCCTTGCCTCCGTTGCGAGGCTGAGACAGTCTAAACGAAGCGACCAGCGAGGGTGCGCGCTGTCGCAACGACGGGGAACGATGATGAGTGCAACGGCGAATCCCACGATCCGCGGCTTCCGCTACTACGACCTCCTCGTAGGAGGCATGGTCGCCGTCCTCCTCTGCTCGAACCTCATCGGCCCCGCAAAAGTCTGCACGATCTCGCTGCCGCTGATCGGCGCATTGAGCTTTGGCGCCGGCAACCTGTTCTTCCCGGTCAGCTACATCTTCGACGACGTGCTGACCGAGGTGTACGGCTACGCGGGCTCGCGGCGCGCGATCTGGGCCGGCTTGGGCGGGCTCGTGTTCGCGAGCTTCATGTCGTGGGCGATCCTCGCGATGCCGCCGAGCCCCGTCGAGCCGTTCAACGCCAAGCTGCAGCCGGCGCTCGAAACGGTGTTCGGCGCGACGTGGCGCATCGCGCTCGCGTCGATGGTGGGCTACTGGGTCGGCGACTTCGCCAACTCGTACGTGATGGCGAAGATGAAGCTCTGGACGCGCGGGCGCTGGCTGTGGACGCGCACGATCGGCTCGACGCTCGTCGGCGAGGGCATCGACAGCCTCACGTTCTATCCGATCGCGTTCGCGGGAATCTGGACGGGGCAGACGCTCGCCAAAGTGATCGCGTTCAACTGGGCGATGAAGGTCACGGTCGAGATCGTGCTGACGCCGCTGACTTACGCCGTGGTCGGATTCCTCAAGCGTCGCGAAGGCATCGACACCTACGACGACGCGACGAACTTCACGCCGTTCAGCCTTCGCGACGAAGGCGACGTGCGGACGTATCGTTAGGCACGGCGTTGCGCCAGCAGCTCGCCGCCCCAGTCGGCCGGATCGACGTCGGCGATCGATTGCGACAGCGTCCAGACGTGGCCGCCGGGATCGCGCAGCGTGCACTGACGCTCGCCATAGGGGTAGT
>CALFNI010000002.1 GCA_937902695.1 uncultured Rhodanobacteraceae bacterium | reverse complement strand
ATCGGCGAACATCGCCGCGATGTCGGCGCGCGCGATGCGTCGCGTCTGCGCCATCGCATGGGGCGGCAGCCTGAGGAGATCCGTCAGCCACGCGATCGCACGCGGCACGACGAGATCGGTCGCGACGAGCTCGTCGACGAAGCCGACGGCTTTCGCATCCGCCGATTCGAGCATCGCGCCGGCAACCATCAGCCGCTCGGCGCGATACGCGCCGACGAGCCGGCGCAGCATGGCCTGGATCGGTGCCGGCACCGCGAGGCCGACCTGCGTTTCGTTGAGGCCGATGCGGAACGCGCCGTCGGCCATGACGCGGTAGTCGCACATGATCGCGAGCACGGCGCCGCCGGCCGGCGCATGGCCGGTGATCGCGGCGACGATCGGGATCGGCGCGCACGCGATGTCGGCGCAGAGGCCGAAGAAATCGCCCCAGAACACGCGCAGCGCCTCGCGCGAAAGCGCGAGCAGCACGGGTACGTCGAGGCCGGCCGAGAACATGCCCTCGCGTCCGCTGAGCACGAGCCCGCGTGCGCCTTCGCGTTGCGCGTCCGCGATCGCGTCGCGGAGCGCACGCACGAGCGCGGGATCGAGCGCGTTGACGGGCGGGCGGGCGAGGCGCAGCTCATGGATCGCGTCGTGCCTTCGTGTTTCGAGCATGGGGTTCGTCACTCGTCCTTGGGCGTCCACGTATATCGGACGACGTAATCGAGCGTCGCCTTGCCGTTCGCGGGCACGGCGACCTCGAACTCGAGCAGGTCCGGGGTCTGCTTGGCGGGCTTCTGGCTCGAGGACAGCAGCGTCCACGCGCGCCAGCGGTTCGGATGCTCGCGCACGGTGATCGTGCGTGCGTTCTCGCCGGTGTTGGTCAGCGTGACGTGGAAACCTTCGTTCATCTCGCGCGCCGCCTTGTCGACGCTGAACGCGGTGCGTTCGCGGCGCGCGGAGAGATCGAACGCCGAGCCGAGCGCTATCGGGACGCTCTTTCCTTTCTGCGTGTCCTCGACGCGCGACTCGCCGAGGAACTCGACGCGGCCGTCGCGATCGCGCGTCAGCACGCGCAGGTGTCCCGCCGGCAGATTTTCCGTCGTCGTGAAGCGCAGCTCGCTCGCGACCGGGCCCGGCATGTCCGAGACGGGCATGTCATCCTTGTTGAGCATCGGCTTGGGCGGGAACCACGCGCCGCCGTTGGTGACGATCCAGCGTCGCTCGCAGTCGAGATCCTTCGTCGCGTAGAGCGGCACCTGCGTGACGCTCGCATCCGGCAGGTCGAGCGCCGCGTCGATCGCGTAGCTGCGATAATCGCCGAGCGAGGACTGGTCGGGCAGGCCCTGCGGCGCCGGCGCGGCCGCCATCGTCGCCTTGGCGTACATGCGGGTTACGGGTCGCGCGATATTCGGCGAGCCGGCGATGAGCTTGAGCGTCGAGCCCGGGTAATCGCGCCCGCTGCGGTTGGCGATGCTCGCGAGCGCGTCGAGGCGCATGCGGCACGCCGCGCCATTGAGCAGCAGCGCCGAATAGGCCGCGCGCCAGCCGAGGCCCGAGGTGGGATAGGTCAGCGTCGCGGCGATGTCGCCGGGCTTGCCGTCGACGGTGAGCTGCAACGTGCTGCCCGGCAGGCCGCCGCCTTGCAGGAAGCGCAGCGAGTCGTATTCGCGCACGTAGATGATCGTGCCGCTGTCGTCGCGGACGATCAGCGCGCCGTTGTCGAGCCCGAGCAGCGTGCCGGTGGCCGTGCCGGAACGAAGGCCGATCATGATCGTCTCGCCGCGATGCGCGGCGAGCGCGCCGCCGTCGCCGGTGGAAAGCACGCGCTGGCCGAGCACGCGGGTGCCGGCGCCGAGATCGAGCGAGACCGCTTCGGCGTCGAGCGTCGCCGGCAATCCGTCGATGACGAGCGCCTGCTGTCCGCCCGCGAGCCGGAGCGCGCGCTGTTCATGCACGATCGCGTAGCCCTCGCTCGACGTGCCGCCATTCTCGAACAGCATGTCGCCGTCGGCGCGGTAGATCGTGAGCGCCGGATTCCCGGTCGCGGCGATGCCGGCCGAAGCGGTGGCAAGCAACAACACTGAAACGACGGTGAGATGCGTGCGGTGCATGGTCGCGACTCCGTTTCGCTGCGGGTTCCGGCGCTATGATAGCCGCGTCGCACACGACGCGAGAGGTGGCCTGATGCAACGCCCAGGGAAACGCTGGCCGAAAGTCGCGCTCGTGGCGTTCATCGCGGCCCCAGCGCTATTCGCCGCCGCGCCGCCCGCGCAGGCGCAGGGAAAGCTCGCCGTATACGACGCATGGATTCGCAAGGCGCCGCCGGGCGTTTCGATGATGGCCGGCTACGCGACGCTGAAGAACGAAGGCGACGCGCCGGTCAAGGTGCTGACCGTGCAGAGCGATGCGTTCCGGCAATCGTCGATCCACGAAACCGTGGTCGAGCGCGGCGTATCGAAGATGCGCGAGCTGCCGCGCGTCGACCT
>CALFNI010000001.1 GCA_937902695.1 uncultured Rhodanobacteraceae bacterium | reverse complement strand
TCGAGGCCGACGTCGCGCTGCCGGTCGTGCAGGCGCTGATCCAGCGCGTGCAGGTCAAGGCGCTCGGGCAGGAAGTCCTGAAGAGCCTCACGCCGGGCCAGGCGCTCGTGAAGGTCGTTCGCGACGAGCTCACGGCCGTCATGGGCACGCAGAACACCGATCTCAATCTTGCCGCCGCGCCGCCGGCCGTCGTGCTGATGGCGGGCCTGCAGGGCGCGGGCAAGACGACGACGGTGGCGAAGCTCGCGCGCTTCCTCAAGGAGCGGCGCAAGAAGAAGGTGATGGTGGTCAGCGCGGACGTCTATCGCCCGGCCGCGATCGAGCAGCTGAAGACGCTCGCCGCCCAGGTCGACGTGCTGTTTCATCCGTCGAGCGGCGATGAGGATCCGGTCGCGATCGCGAAGGGCGCGCTCGATGCGGCGCGCAGGAACTTCGCCGACGTGCTCATCGTCGACACCGCCGGCCGCCTGCATGTCGATGCCGAGATGATGGCGGAGATCAAGCACCTGCATGCGGCGCTGAATCCGATCGAGACGCTGTTCGTCGTCGACTCGATGACCGGCCAGGACGCGGCGAATACCGCGAAGGCATTCGCCGATGCGCTGCCGCTGACCGGCGTGGTCCTGACCAAGACCGACGGCGACGCGCGCGGCGGCGCCGCGCTTTCGGTGCGTTACGTGACGGGCCGCCCGATCAAGTTCATCGGCGTCAGCGAGAAACCCGAGGGACTCGAGCCGTTCCATCCGGATCGCATCGCGCAGCGCATCCTCGGCATGGGCGACGTGCTGTCGCTCGTCGAGCAGGTCGAGCAGAAGGTCGATCAGGAGAAAGCCAAGAAGCTCGCCGAGAAGGTCATCAAGGGCAAGCGCTTCGACCTCAACGACATGAAGGATCAGCTCGAGCAGATGATCAGCATGGGCGGCATGGCCTCGCTGATGGAGAAGCTGCCCGGCGGCATGGCGATTCCGGAGAACATGAAGGCGCAGGCGGGCGACGGCGCCGTCAAGCGCATGATCGCGATCATCAACTCGATGACGAAGAAGGAGCGCAGGCATCCGGACCTTCTCAACGGCTCGCGCCGCGCGCGCATCGCCCGCGGCTCCGGCACGCAGCCGGCCGATGTGAATCGCCTTCTGAAGCAGTATCAGCAGACCGAGAAGATGATGTCCAAGCTCGGCAGCGGCGGCCTCAAGGGCGTCATGCGCCAGATGAAGGGCGCGATGCGCACGATGGGTGGGGGCGGCGGCATGCCGCCGCCGCGGTGAGCGCGAGTCGCTGACGCACGCGCCGTGTCCCGCGATTTCGTCGTCCGTCCGCCGCTACCCACGGATTTCGATCGCTGGCTGACGCTGTGGAACGGCTACAACGCGTTCTACGGCCGATCCGCCGCGAGCGCGCTGGACGAAGAAGTCACGCGCACGACATGGGCGCGATTCTTCGACGAAGCCGAACCCGTGCATGCGCTCGTCGCCGAGCGCGCCGGCGAGCTGATCGGGCTCGCGCATTTCCTTTTTCATCGCAGCACGATTTCGATCGTCGATACGTGCTACCTGCAGGATCTCTACACGAGCGAATCCGCGCGCGGCCACGGCGTCGGCAGGGCATTGATCGAAGCGGTATATGCCGCGGCGGCAACTGCCGGAGCGCAGCGCGTCTACTGGCAGACACACGAGACGAATGCGACGGCGATGCGGCTCTACGATCGCGTGGCCGAACGATCGGGATTCGTGGTCTACAGGCACCTGTTCTGATATGCGGGGCGGGATTCGAGCTGACCCGCTACCTAAGTCCCCGGTAGGCCTTTATTTTTCCACCCGTTCCGCTACAATGCGCGGCTCCCTCGGCGGCGCCCGGCGGCATCGGCGCGACGCCCAATAATTTCCAGCTATTTCAGAGACTTGCAAATGGTCAAGAGTCGCCTGTCCGGTGGCGGCGCCAAGAAGCGGCCGTTCTACCACATCGTTGTTACGGACGAGCGCAATGCGCGCGACGGCCGCAACATCGAGCGTCTGGGCTACTTCAACCCGATCGCCTCGGGCAAGGATGTGCGCCTCGAGTTCGACACGGCCAAGGCCAAGACCTGGGTCGAGAAGGGCGCGCAGATGACCGAGAAGGTCAAGTCGCTCTACAAGGAAGCGACCGGCACGAAGAAAGCCGCCTGATTCAGGTGAGCGGTTCGGCCGGGGCTCCCCCGCCGCGCGAAGGCGCAGCGGACGACAAGTGGATCCTGGTCGGAAAGATTGTCGGTTTGTCCGGCGTGCGGGGCGAGGTCAAGCTCGAGTCGTACACGGAGCCGAGAACGAAGATCTTCAGCTACCAGCCCTGGCTGCTGAAATCCGCGCTCGGCGACAGCGAGATCGGCGGTTGCCACGGACGCGCCCAGGGCAAGGGCATCGTGGCGACGTTGCCGGACGTCGACGACCGCGACCGCGCGTCGCGATTCGTCGGCAGCGAGGTCTGGGTCCGGCGCTCGGCGCTGCCCAGGCCGAAACGTGGCGAGTACTACTGGGCCGATCTCGAGGGACTCGAGGTCGTCAACGTCGAAGGCGCGAACCTCGGCAGGGTTTCGCACCTCGTCGCGACCGGCGCGAACGACGTGCTGGTCGCGAAGGACGGCGGACGCGAACGCCTGATCCCGTTCGTGCTCGACGACTACGTGAAGGCAGTGGATTTCGAGTCGGGCCGCATCACGGTCGATTGGGATCCTGAGTTTTAGGAAGACACGCAACACGACGTCATGCCCGCGAAAGCGGGCATCCAAAGGAGCCGATGGATTCCCGCTTTCGCGGGAATGACGGAAGCAGAGGACGACGGAAGCCGAGGACACGGAACCGCGCGATGCGCATCGACGTCATCACGCTGTTTCCGGATTTCATCAGGACCGCGGCCGACATCGGCGTGGTCGGACGCGCGAAGGCGCGGGGCTTGATCGAGATCGCGACGTGGAATCCGCGCGATTTCGCCCAGGACAACTATCGTTCGGCCGATGAGCGGCCGTACGGCGGCGGTCCCGGAATGGTGATGATGGTCGATCCGCTGCGGCGCGCGCTTGACGCGGTACGCGCGGCGGGTGGGCCGGACAAGGCGATTTACCTGAGTCCGCAGGGAGCGCGGCTCACGCAACGCAAAGTGGAAGAGCTCGCGCGGCGGGAAAAACTGTTCCTTCTGTGCGGCCGGTACGAAGGCATCGACGAGCGTTTCCTGGAGCACGCGGTCGACGAGGAAATCTCGATCGGCGACTACGTGATCTCCGGCGGCGAGCTGGCGGCGGCGATCGTGATCGACGCCATCGGCAGGCTGCAGGAAGGCGCGCTCAACGACGCGCAGTCGGCCGAGCAGGACTCGTTTTCGAACGGCCTGCTCGATTGTCCGCACTACACGCGTCCGGAGCGCGACGCCTGGGGCGACGTGCCGCCGGTGCTGCTCTCGGGCGATCACGCGGCGATTCGCCGCTGGCGCCTGAAGCAGTCGCTGGGACGGACGTGGCTGCGCCGGCCGGATCTGCTGGCGCACGTCGCGGCGGACAAGGAAATGCGTGCGTTGCTGGACGAGTTCCGCCGCGAGCATCGCGATGCGACGCAGGCGAGAGAGGACAAGCCGGATCGCCCGCGCGATCCGACGGACAAAAACTAGACATTTTCATTGGTGAGCGTCATGAGCAATCTGATTCAGCAGTTCGAAGCCGCGCAGATGACCCGCAAGCTGCCCGAGTTCAGCCCGGGCGACACGGTCATCGTCAACGTCAAGGTCAAGGAAGGCAATCGCGAGCGCGTGCAGGCGTACGAAGGCGTGGTCATCGCGCGCAAGAACGCCGGTCTCAATTCGGCGTTCACGGTGCGCAAGATCTCGCACGGCACCGGCGTCGAGCGCGTGTTCCAGTCGCATAGCCCGGCCATCGATTCGGTCGTCGTCAAGCGTCACGGCAAGGTGCGCGGCGCGAAGCTCTATTACCTGCGCGGCCTGCAGGGCAAGAAGGCGCGCATCAAGGAAGATCTCGGCGCCGCTGCGGCGGACGAAGCCGAAAGCTGATCCACCGGTGTCGGCCGCCTTCGTGGCGGGCGGCACGGCAAAAACGAAAGCATCGTCTTGGAGGATCGAGTCGCGTCTTTCCTCCTCGTCCGGGGCGGCCGTCGGCAACGACGGCCGCTTCGTTATTTCTACGACCCGTGCGGGATCGCAGCGCCGCCTTGCTTGGCGAGCTTGCGTCGCCATCCGCAAACCGATCGACTCGCCCCCATCGTGCCGGCGCGCCACCCGACGACAGCGCGTACCTCACCGCTGCCGGCAGGGCGCCGATATGCGCGGCGGCGATCGTCGTGAACGGAACGGCCTTATGGCGTGCCGTCGAAGCCGTCAGCGAAGATCCGGTCCGTGACCGGC